>DASTDQ010000841.1:0-6250 GCA_035710305.1 Vicinamibacterales bacterium
GGTCGACTTCCCGGACCCGGACGGTCCCATGATGGCGACATACTCTCCCCGCTGTATCTGAAGGGAGACGCCGCGGAGCGCATGTATCTCCTCGGAGCCCATCAGATAAGTCTTCCAAAGATCCTGAGTTTCGATCAGTGCGGTGCTAGTCATGTGGAGAATGCGAACGTCGTTCGTGAACGTCCGGCCTTGCTGCCAGCTACAGTCTACGGCCTGAGTCTCGAGACGGTTCCCTCGGCTGCTGGTGGCTTCATATGTTCAGTTTCAGCACCATTGTTCCTTTATTGAACAAACCACCTTCAGATACCTCGCGATTGAGTCTTAACGTTACACGAACGTGAGTGATGAGCCGTTTTAGAACACAAAAGCCGACCGCAGGATCACGTCGCCTTTGTCGGTTGGTGCCGCTAACTAATTGAATAATAAGGTTGTTATCGTCTCCGATTAAAGCTCGAGCAGAGTTGGCCCGAACCATGCCTTAGAGCGTAGGAGAGGTTCGACCTAACGTAACTCGATGACGCTTCTGCCGCGATGCGGCAAGGCAAGGGAGATGATACCGTGACGCGCGCAAGACTTCTGACGGCGGCCGTAGCAGTGGGAGCGGCGACGATGATCGGCGGATATCTGACTGAATCCGCATCGGCCGCGACGGCGACAGCCAACCTTGGCGTCAGCGCCACGGTCACCAGCAACTGCACCATCAGCACCGTCGCACTGGCGTTCGGCAATTACGACCCGGTCGGGGCGAACCTGGCTGCAGACCTCGATAGCAACGGGACCGTCACGGTCGCCTGCACGAAGGGCTCAACGGCGACAATCGGTCTCGATCTCGGTGGGAACGCGTCGGCAAGCGTTCGGCGAATGACCGACGGGACCGACTTCCTCACCTACGAGCTCTATCAGGACGCGACCCACACGACGGTGTGGGGCAATGCGGGAGCAGGCCTGCTGTCGCCGGCAGCGGCTCCTTCGAAGGCTCCGCGTAATTTCACGGTCTACGGACGCGTCCAAGCCAATCAGGACGTCACCGCGGGCAACTACAGCGACACGGTCCTCGCGACCGTGAACTTCTAACTCGCGCAAGATCGAGGGACGTGAGGTTCGTCATGCATCAGCGACCAGCCTCCCGGCCCTCTCCCATTTCCCCGGCGCGTCTGGCTCTGACCTTGGCCGCCGTCTGGGCACTCGGGGCGGCCTCGCCCTCCCACGGGGCAGCGGCCACCTTCACGGTTGAACCTACCCAGATCTTCCTGTCCGAGCGTACGACGAGCGTCGTGATGACGCTCCGAAACGACAGCCAGGAAACGCTTCGCTTCGAGTTGTCGGTGTTCAAGTGGAGTCAGTCTCCAACGGGCGAGATGCAGGTGGAGCCGACCGAAGACATCGTGTTCTTTCCGGCGCTCCTGACGCTGGGCCCTGGCGAGAGCCGCCGCGTGCGCGTCGGCAACGCGACGAAACTGGATGTCCGTGAAAAAACGTATCGCATCTTCGTCGAGGAGCTTCCGCCGCTCACGCGGCAGACGGGCGGCGTGCGTGTGCTCACGAAGATGGGGATTCCGATCTTCCTGAGGCCCGCGAAGGAATCGGCATCCGCCACGTTGAGGGAGCTGAGTCAGCAGAACGGCAGGCTGCGTTTCACGCTCGCCAACGATGGCACCGTGCACTTCGTGCCCAAGGAAATCCTCGTGCGAGTGCTCGCCGATTCAACCACGGCCTTCGAGAACCGGCTCGATGGCTGGTATGTGCTCGCGGGCGGCCGCCGCGAGTTCGAGATGGCTTTTCCGGAAGCTGAATGCTCGCGCGTCACGTCGGTGGTCGTCGATGTTCAGTTCGGGTCGGTCAGCCTGCAGGAACGCCTGCAGACGCCGAACGGCGTGTGCGCCCGCTGACGTCGCTTCGTCGCTGCGGCGTCCTCCTGGTCGGCCTGCTGCTCTACTCGAGCCCGGCCCGGGCACAGAACCAGCGCGCCGTGCTCGAACTCGTCGTCAATCAGGTGTCCGCCGGTGAGTCGATTGTCGTCCTTCGCGGCTCGGACGTCCTCGTCCCCGCCGACGCCCTTGTCAAGGCCGGGCTCGACGGACTGAAAGGCGACCGGGAGGACATCGGGGGCACGAGCCTGATTTCGCTGTCGTCACTGGCGCCGAACATCTCGTTCCGCCTGGACGAAAGCGAACTGCGGCTGTACGTCACGGCGAACCCCGACCTGCTCGGACAGCAGGTCCACAATCTCTTCATGGGCGCGCCGGCAGACCTCGTGTACAAAGCCGACACGTCAGGGTTTGTCAATTACGCGGTCAACTACAGCACCGGGGGACGCCTGGCGCTGTTCGCCGAGTCGGCCGTGAGCCTCAAGGGCGCACTCGTCTACAACACGGTCTCGACGATGGGTCCTTCCGCGACGCGTGGAATCACGAGCGTGAGCTTCGACCAGAAAGCGCGCATGCGTCGATGGACGTTTGGCGACAGCCTGGGCTACACGGGGCCGCTTGGCGGGGACGCCTGGATTGCGGGCATCAGCGTGTCGAAGGAGTTTTCAATCAACCCGTACTTCGTTCGGCATCCGACGCTCTCGCTCGACACGCCGATCTCGGTGCCCTCCGTGATGGAAGTGCAGGTCAACGGCCAGGTCGTCAGCCGGGAACAGGTCGCGCCGGGCCGGCTCGAAGTGCGCAACCTGCCGATGACGCTCGGCCGGAACGATGCGCAGATCATCGTCCGCGACGCCTTCGGTGGAGAGCGCGAACTGTCGTCGACCTACTACCTCACGACGACCGCCCTTGCCGAAGGGGTTCAGGAGTATCAATACAGTCTCGGGTTCCGGCGGGTCGGGATGGGCGAGAAGAGCTGGGACTATCACACGCCTGTCGCGCTCGCCCGTCACCGTGTGGGTGTGTCCGACACGCTCACCGTGGGAGGTCGTGTCGAATCTCACCCGGGCAGGCTGTTCAGCGCCGGGCCGACATTCAACATCAGGCTTCCGTTGGGCGAGGTCGAGGCTGCCGCGGCAGTCAGCCGACGGAGTGGAGCATGGGGCACGGCCGGCCTCGCGGGCTTCAGCCACATTGGTCACTCGTTCAGCGCAGGCGGCAATCTGATCGTGTCGAGCCGGCAATACGCGACGCTGAGCTCGAACCCTCTCGGAGAGGACCCGGCCGTCCAGGCGAACACGTTCGCGAGCACATCGGTTGGCGGACAGGTCACCGTCACCGCTCAACACACGATGACGAAACTGCATCAGGGCCTGACGCGGTGGCGTACGGGCCTGCTGTCAACCGTGCGCCTGACTCGAAGCATGGAGTTGACGGCGAGCGTGAGCCGCGTCAGCGACGGTCGAGTCTCGAGCCGGGAGGCCTACGCGGGGGTGTCGATTGCCATCGGTCGCGGCACGGCATCTGCCGCCTACGTCAGCGATCCGCGCGGAGGACGGGTCTCCGTGGACGCGCAGCGGCCTCTGCCCGTCGCCGAAGGCTATGGCTATCAGCTGCATGCCGAGAGCGGCACGTACGACATGGCGTCGGGGGTCGCTCGATACCAGAACCGCTACGGACGCTACGAGCTCCGTCAGGACTCGGTCGCGGGCCAGGCCAACACGACCGTCAGCGCCGCGGGATCGATCGTCGCCATCGGCGGCGGCGTCCACGCCTCGAGGCCCATTCAGGACAGCTTCGCGCTGATCAGGGTTCCCGGCGTCGAAGGCGTTCGCGCGTATGCCAGCCACCAGGAGATCGGCCAGACCGGCCGGCGCGGCGAGCTGCTCATCCCGGATCTCCAGGCGTACTATGGAAACGTCCTTGGGGTCGCAGACGGGGACATCCCGATCCAGTACTCAGTGCCTGCCGCGGGCCAGACCCTGGCGCTGCCGTACCGTGGAGGGGCGGTCGCGGTGTTCCCGGTCCAGAAGATTCAGCGCGTGGTCGGCGTCATCAAAGTCGTGGATGGTTCCGCGGACCGGTCTCCGGCGTACGGCGAGGTCGTTGTGACAGCGCGGGGAAAAGACATCACGTCGCCCATCGGCAGCTCCGGAGCGTTCTACTTCGAGGACCTGCCGGAGGGAACGCACTCGGCCGTGATCCACGAGCGCGATGGCCGCACCTGCGCGTTCACGGTGAAGGTACCTGTCTCGGACGGCACGGTCGTGAATCTCGGAACGCTGCGATGCGAGTCCCGTCCCTGACCGCGCGGTTTGGCTTGCGCGGTCTGATGATCGCGGCTCTGTGCCTTGCCGGCGCGACCAGCGCGGCCGCGCAGCAGGCTCCGTCCTGCACGATCTCGGCGGTCTCGGTGGCGTTCGGCAACTACAACGTGTTCATGGCGACGCCGGTCGATTCCGCCGGCAGCGTCACGTTCCGATGCAACTCCGCCGCCGCACATATCTCGATCACGCTCAGCAAGGGCACCAGCAGCACCTTTGCGCCGCGGACCATGACCATGGTCGGCGAGGCGCTCAACTACAACCTGTACTTGGACGCGGCCCGCACGAATGTCTGGGGTGACGGTACCGGCGGCACGTCGACCTACACCAACGCCAACCCGCCGAACAACCAAAACGTGACCGTCCCGATACACGGGCGGATTCCCGCGAGTCAGGACGTGAGCGCTGGCGCCTATTCCGACACAGTGCTTGCGATAATCAACTTCTAGCCCACTACACTGCAGCTCGCTTGTGTTGGGGAGCTCCGGCCAGGGCGACGCTTACTCCGGTCTCCGTCAGGATGAGCGGTGGCGAAATCACCAACACAAGCGAGTCCCGGGATAGTGGACCGTGTCAACTGATTCGGTAGTGGGCACAACGAGCCGCCGAACGTCGATCTGGCGGCCGCGACAACGGAGCGGCCGCTACTGATTCTGGAGATACGCTCCACTAGAAGTTGACGGTGACGACTCGCAGGTCTTCGTTCTCCGGGGACTGGTTGAACTGCGTGGTCTGCAGCGTGAGGCGTTGAGACCCAAACCGAGGAGCAGTCAGACCTGGCGCTGCTCCCGCACTGCACCTGAGCGTCACCGAGGCGGAGTGGTGGCTTGTAGGTGTGGCATCCACGGAGCAGGATCGCAGGACCGTCACGCTGACGGCGAACGGAGCGCTCGTGGACGCGGCGAGCACGGGAGTCGAGCCGAGAACGACAGCGAGAATGACGCCTCTCGAACGCTCCATGTTTTTCAGTGCTCGTCCTGATACTGCTCCTTCAGCCTGGCGACAACTGCGGGGTCGGCCAACGTCGTCGTGTCGCCAAGGGTCTTGCCCTCGGCGATGTCCCGAAGCAGCCGCCGCATGATCTTGCCCGAACGCGTCTTGGGGAGGTCGGCGGAGAAGATCACGTCGTCCGGCTTTGCGATAGCGCCGATCTTCTTCACGACGTGCTCCTTGAGCTCGGTGACGAGCATCTCGGAGGCCTGCGACCCTTCGCGCAGCGTGACGAACGCCGCAACAGCCTGCCCCTTGATCTCGTGAGGCCGGCCCACGACGGCCGCTTCCGCCACACGAGGGTGATCGACCAGCGCACTCTCGACTTCCATCGTGCCGATCCTGTGGCCCGCAACGTTGAGGACGTCGTCGACGCGGCCGAGCAGCCAGAAGAAGCCGTCCTGGTCGCGCTTGGCGCCGTCCCCCGTGAAGTAGATGTCCGGCGTCCACCGGCTCCAGTACTGGGACGCGTACCGCTGGGGATCGCCATAGATCCCGCGCAGCATCGACGGCCACGGCCGCGTCAGCGCGAGGAGACCGCCGCCCGCGCCCTCGACGTTGGCACCCTTGTCCGTCTTGATCTCCGCCTTGATGCCCGGGAATGGACGCGTGGCCGAGCCTGGCTTGGTAGAGGTGATACCGGGCAGCGGGGTGATCATGATCGCGCCCGTCTCGGTCTGCCACCACGTATCCACGACGGGACAACGCTCGCCGCCGATGTAGCGGTGATACCAGACCCACGCTTCCGGGTTGATCGGTTCGCCGACCGATCCTAGCAGCCGCAGGCTCGACAGGTCCCGCCGCATCGGCCACTCGGTTCCCCAGCGCATGAACGCGCGGATTGCGGTCGGAGCGGTGTAGAAAATCGTCACGCCGTAGCGCTCGACGATTTCCCAGAACCGATCCTTGCGGGGCCAGTCAGGTGCCCCTTCATACATGACGACGGTGGCACCGTTGGCCAGCGGCCCGTAAACGACGTAGCTGTGTCCCGTGACCCAGCCGATGTCGGCCGTGCACCAGTAAACGTCGTCCTCCTTCAAGTCGAACACCCATTTGCTCGTCGCGTAG
>DASTDQ010000842.1:0-7411 GCA_035710305.1 Vicinamibacterales bacterium
CGCCCGTGTGGCCCCCTTTCCCGTCGTCGCCATGGCAGACCGCGCACGCCTGCGCGAACAGGCGCCGGCCTTCGGCCAGGTTCAACGGCGTTGTCGCGGCGGCGGCCTGCCGCGACACGGGCGTGCCCGGCCGTTCGGGAGGAAGCGTGCCGTCGAGAGCGAACAGCCACACGCTGTCGCCGCGCGCGGAGCCGATCAGCGCGCTGCCGCCCGAGAACGCGAGCACGTACTGCTTGCCCCTGTGCTCGAACGTGCTCGCGGGCGCGTGCATGCCGGCTCCGGTCTGGAATTCCCAGAGCTGCTTCCCCGTCGAGGAGTCGAGCGCGGTGAGTCGGCCGTCGTTGCGGCCGACGAACAGCAGCCCTCCAGCGGTCGCAAGCGTGCCGCTGTAGCACTGTTCGGGCCACTGGTATCGCCATGCGAGCCTGTTCGTCGTCACATCCAGCGCCGCAATGATGCCCGTCCGCGCCGCGCGCGTGAACGTCGTCGCGCCGCCAAGATACGAGGCGCCCGAGGTGGGAGCCGCGAACTTCGGATCGCCGCCGCCGGTGAAGCCGTTGATCACCGATGAGGCACAGACGAACAAGCGCTGCTGCGCGGGATCGTAAGAGCTCGGCGGCCAGCTGGCTCCACCCCAGATGCCGGGCACCACGATCGTCGAGTTCGTGCCGACAAACGGCGTGAAGATGCGGCCGTCGTTGACGAGCGCGTGCCCTTCCGGAGCAATCTCGATCAACTGCGGGACGATGGCGTCGCCGCGTGGGAAGGGCTGGGTCCTGGCCGTTGCCTGCCGCGGCTCTTGCGGCACCGGCTTCTCGTCGATGCCGATCAGCGGCTTCCCCGTCTCGCGATCGAGGATGTACGCCCACCCGGTCTTACCCACTTCGGCGATCGCCTTGCGCGTGCGGCCGCCGATGCTCGCATCGAAAAGGACGACGGGATTGACCGCGTCGTAGTCCCAGATGTCGTGATGTACCTGCTGAAAGTGCCATCGATACTTGCCGGTCCTGAGCTCGATCGCCAGCATCGAAGCGGCGTACAGGTTGTCGCCGACGCGGAAGGCGCCGTTGTAGTCGGGGGCCGCATTGCCGGTCGAGAAGTAGACGAGACCGAGCTCGGGATCGACCGCCGGCGTCTGCCAGATCGCGGCGCCGCCGTACTTCCAGGCGTCGTTGTCCTTCGGCCACGTCTCGTGGCCAGGCTCGCCTGGGCCCGGAATCGTGTAGAAGGTCCAGATCAGACGTCCGTCTTTCGCATCGTAGGCCTTGAGCCGGCTGCGCGTGCCGCGATCGCCGCCGGCAAAGCCGATGATGACGGTGCCATTGATGTACAGCGGCGCGGCGGTGATGGAGAACGCGTCCTGCCAGCGCTCGGCCTGGATGGACCAGACGACCTTCCCGGTCGCACGGTCGAGCGCCACGAGCCGGTCGTCGAGCTGGCCGATGAAGACCCTGTCGGCACTGACCGCAACGCCTTTGTTGTTCCACCCGCAGCAGACGGACGTGATGTTGGGATCGAGATGGGCCGAGTACTGCCAGAGGATCGCGCCCGTGTCGATCGACAGCGCGAACACGTCGTTGGCGCCCGTGCTGACGTAGGCGACGCCGTCGTACACGATCGGCTGCGCGAAGCCCGAATACTGGGGCGCCGTGCCGGAGCCGCCGAGACGCGCGCGCCACACGCCTTTGAGCTGCCCGACATTGGCGCGGTTGATCGACGTGAGCGGGGAGTAGCGCTGGTTGTACAGGTTGCCGCCGTTGGTCGGCCAGCTGGTAGTGGGCGCCGCGGTCAGCCTGGCGGCTGAGAAGTCATCGCCGCTCCCCTGTTTCGTCTGCGCGAGGCCGAACGCGACGGACAGCGAGCCGACTGCCAAGGCGAGCGCTCCCAACCTGCTTGACGGAGTCGTGGCGGTCACAACGGGGTATAGTACCGCGTCCGCCGGCGCGGCCGTCCTTTTCATACGCGTGATGGGCCACGTCGGCACAGGGAGGCGACCGGGATGGACTCATACACTCTTCCGCATCGACACGCCGCACGCTGGTCGGGCGCCGCGCTCGTGGCAGCCGCGATACTCTGCGCGTCTCCGCAGGGTGCGGCCCAGCAGAAGTCTTCAGGCAACGACCCCGTTGCGCGCGGCCGCTACCTGGTGGGCATCACCGGGTGCCACGATTGCCATTCCCCGAAGATCAAGGGGATGACGCCGAATCTCGACCTCGCGCTGTCGGGGCGGCCGGCCAGCACTCCCCTGCCGTCGCCCGCCAAGGACGAAGTCCACGCGTCGGCGGATCTCACGGCGTGGCAGGGCCCCTGGGGGTACAGCGTTGCGTCCAACCTGACGCCGGACGAGGCGACCGGGATCGGAAAGCGCTACACCGAGGCCTCGTTCATCGCCACGATGCGCACCGGGAAGAAACCCAACGGGACGCCCGTGATGCCGCCGATGCCCGCCGAGGTCTACCAGAACATGACGGACGAGGACCTGCGCGCCATCTGGGCGTATCTGCGGACGGTCAAGCCGATCAGAAATGCCGTGCTCGCGGGACTGCCGCCGCCGGCTGCACAGAAGCCGGCCGGACAGAAATAAGGCGATCAGGTCACCGCAGGCGGATCAGTCGCAGCGACCAGACCGTGATGGCCGCAGTCATCAGGAGTCCCGACGCGACCCAGCCGGTCGCCATCGGCACGATCCTCTCGAACCACTCGTAGAGATCCGGTCCCGGGGTGGCAGCCTCGGGGCCGATGCCGATCTGCGACACCGCCAGCCACAGGAACAACACGGGGAACCCCGCGGCGAGCGGCCACGCCCGTTTCCACGGGAACGCCAGCGGCGCCGCCGACGCCTCGGCGGTTACCGCCTCCATGACGGACGCCACGAATCCCGACGAGGGGACGATGTCGGCTTCCCCGGACAGCACGCGATCGAGCTCCTCAGGCTTCATACCGATTCCCGCAACAGCCGCGGCAGTTTACTCCTCAGGATATCGCGCCCGCGCGACAGCCGCGCCTTGACCGTCCCCTGCGGGACGCCGAGGCTTGCGGCCGACAGGGCGACGTCCTTTCCATGAAAGTAGAACAGCGTCAGCACGTCCCGATACTTCGCCGGCAGCGCGAGCACCGCCGAGCGAACCAGGCGATCGCGCCGCTCGTCGTCGAGGGGCGGTTCGGCCGCGCGCGGGTCGGGCGTGGCTGCGGCCTCGTCGATCGGCACCGTCAACGGCGGCAGCCGCCGGATCTCCGATCGGTACAGGTTCGTGGCGATCGCGAAGAGCCACGTGGAGAACGCTGCCTCCCGACGCCAGCGCGCCAGGTTCCGATAGGCGCGGAGAAACGCTTCCTGCGCCATGTCCTCCGCGCGGCTGCGGTCGTGGCAGAACCGGTACGCGAGATTCACCAGTGGAGCCTGCCACCGGCGGACGATCGGCTCGAAGGCCGAGATATCTCCCGCCAGCACCCTGTTCACGTCCGCGGCGTCCTCCTCGGCGCTCACGTGGCTTCCTGCTGTAGTCTGACAGCCGCCTCCTCGGGCGGGTTGCGTTATTTCCAAACGGGCCTTGCGGAAACAAAACGCAACCGCCCGCGAGACCCGCAGGTCATACCCAACGAACGTCACGGAGGTGAGCGCCATGGAATCTGGCTTGTGGATTTTTCTGAGCTTTACGGTCGTCTCGGTGTTCTCCTTCGTGGCCGTCGCCGTGTGGGCGGGCACCAGGCACGAGGAACGCAAGGAGTTCTACCGCAGCGAGACGCTCAAGAAGCTGGCTGAATCTGGCTCGGCCGCCGTGATCGAGTATCTGCGCGAAGAGGAAAAGCAAGAGGAGCGGCGGCGTGCGGAGAGGCATGAGCAGATGATCCAGGGGAACCGGCTTGGCGGGCTGATCCTCCTGGTCGTCGGCGCACTGGTGGCCGTGGCGTTGCGTCAACTCGTCCCCGGCCTGCCCGTCTATCTGTTCGGCATGATCCCCTTCGGCATTGGAGTCGTGCTGCTCCTCACGCCGTTCATCACCCGCCGCCGCTCGTGACGCGTGTCTACGCCTTTTTTGCGTGAAGACCGAACGCGGCGCCCTGCGGATCAATCGCATTGGCGATCCAGTCGCCGTCGGGCAGCTCCATCGGGCCGTTGACGATTTGCCCGCCGTTCGCCTTGACGCGCTCGGCGGCGGCGTGCACGTCCGGTACGCGGAAGTACAGCTGCCAGTTCGGCGGGACGTTCGCCATCTCCGGCGGCTTGTTCATCATGCCGCCGATCATCCCGTGCGGGCGGTTGAAGATCTGGTACATGCCGGCCGGCCCCATGTCCATCGTCTGGGTGGGCTGCCAGCCGAACACCTGTTCGTAGAACTTCATCGCCGCCGGCGCGTCCGTCGTCATCAGCTCGCGCCACGACGCTTCGCCGACCTCTGCTGCGCCCTCCGGGGGCTGGTCCTCGCTGGCCGGCTCATAGAGGTAGAACGCGGCGCCCTGCGGATCGGCCATCATCTGCATGCGGCCGATGGAGGGTACCGTGATCACTTCAGTGCACTCGCGGCCACCCAGCGTCTTGATGTGCGCCGCCGCGTCCTCGAGCCTCGGCACGCCGATGAACATCGCCCAGAACGGCGGCGCTTTCACCTCGCTCGGCGTCGTCATCACGCCGCCGACGGGGACGTCGCCGCTGCGGTTGAACATCGAGTAAGGCTGGCCCGCGCCGTCGAATGGCGACGTCTTCCAGCCCACGACCGTTTGGTAGAACGCTTCGGCCGCCTTCATGTCGCTGGTCATCAATTCGTACCAGAGGGGCCGACCGAGCAGGGTCGATGTGGCAACAGTCATAGAAACCTCCTGCCGTTCACGAACACGCCGCTGACCTCGACAGAGGAGCGGACGAGTGCCCAGCAAACGTGCAGTCTGTCACACACTGGTGACGGCCGCACGACGAGCGGCTGAGGTCCGGGAGGAATTACCTGGGACGAATGGTGGGACGAGGGTCAAGCTCTCAGAAGGCCGTGCCCCCGCTCAGCGTATGCCCTGGGACCGAGTCGCAGTGCTTGCCCGGCTCGGGGAGCTTTACCTTATTCGTGGCCGGGTCAATCGGACACCTGGCCATGACGCCCGTGCGGGCGCCGAAGTTCGAGCCGTCGCGGAGCGGATTCAGGTGAACGCTGATCACGGTGCCTGGCGCATACGTCTTCGCATTGATGCCCTGGCGATCGAGCTGAGCGGCCCCCGCCATCTCGATGCCCCACTCGACTGGTTTCCCGTCGGGGGCCTTGGCCACCGACTTGTGGTCGGGGGCGAGCAGCACGAAGTGGATCTCGGCGTGATTGGCTTGCGGGACGAACTGCTTGACCACTCCGGTCAGCGTCACGACCTTCTTCTGGTCGTACATCGCGAAGGAATGGTGCGCCGAAACCGTGATCCCGGCCGTCACCGCCAGCACGATCACCGACGCTGCTATCGCAGAAGGTGTGACTCTACGCGTATACATGGCTCCTCCAACGAGCGCTGGAAAGATTGCTGGGCATCTCTGCTATTTGAAGATATCGGTGATCGCCGACGGGAGCTCCTCCGGCGGCTTCTCCCATCCGGCCTCGAAGTACTTCTCCCAGTTCTTTGCCCACGGGCGGCCATAGTAATCGACGAAGCGATCGTCGGACGCCGTCACCTGCTTCGGGCGCCCGTCGGTATTGTAGATGTTGCTGAGGCACTCGATGTAGGTGTACCGGCTGTTGACATCATCGGTCGTCGCGGCCCGCAGGAACCGGAACGAGGCGCGCACGGGCACGATGAAGGCATCGGGGTCGTAAAAGATCGTTTCGTGATCGAGGCCGATGAACCTGCCGCTGGCATCGAGCGCAGGCTTGAAGGTCTCCACGGTTTCCAGCTTGTCGCTCGTCTCGAACATGGCGTGCGACAACTGCCACGCCTGAATGTTCGCGGTCCAGGTGACCAGCGTCGTGCCGTCCCAGAAGCCGATCATCTCGCCGTACCACTGCGGGACCTTCTGCACGTGCGTCTTCCCGACCATCACCTGGCGCAGGAAGTTGTCCGCGATCCCTGACAGGAACTGGACGTTCCACGGCGTCATCGTCAACTGGAAGTCGCCCCCCCGTGACGGCTGCGACCACCATCGGATGAACCCCTCGGGCCAGCAGAACGCCGCGCTCCACTGCGGGGCGTTGGTGACCGCTTCGTGGTAGGCGGTCTGGACCATCCGCTTCTGGTACTCCGGCGTAAGCAGCGCCAGGACCGTTGGCGCCTGCGTGACTCCCCAGATCCACTCCGAACCGCGATCGGCCGCCCCGTCGCGCCGGTAGTACCCATCCCAATCGGGCACGGTCGCTTTCGTGTAGACCGTCGGACCGCCCTTTGCCTTCGCCTGGGCCATCAGCGCGTCGTAATGTTCCTTCGCTGTCTTATACGGGTAGGGACTGACGATGCGCTCGCGCGGCCAGTCGTCGTCGCAATTGCCCCACGACGCCGACTCGGGAGGCGTGGCCCCGATCCGCTGTGAATCCCACATTGCGTACAGCTGGCGCGGGTTGTTGCAGCGGTAGTAGCGCTTGTCCAGCCAGTTCGCCCTGTCCTTGTAGAAGTTCTTCGACGAGAACAGGTCGATGGCCAGGGGCTGGACGCCTGCGGGAGGACCCTGGATCACGGGGGCCCGCCCGCGCCCGCGTCCGCCTCCCGGGGCACCGGGAGGTGCCCCGCCGCGGCCCCCCTGCCCCGCCGGGGCCGGAGCCTGCGCGAAAACGCCAGTCGAGACCGGCCCGACCCCGGTCCACGCAGTCAACGCGGCCAGGGACGCGGACGTAAACAGTGCCAGGAACCGCGTTCCTCTCATGTGAGCCCCTCCTCGCGGGTGCTCGTATCGCAGCACCTCGGATCATACATGTTGAAACAGCCACCCGTTTCGGTCTGCGAATAGGAACCGGGAACCCAGAACCGGGAAACTCGGAATAGATATTGATCGTCTCAAAGCCATCGTGCCCCGTGGTCTAAGATGCGACCCAGCCTGCCTAACATCGAGGAGCGTTGTATGTCGTTCAAGCCGCTTGCCCCGGTCTGTCTGTTCATCTGCGCCGCGGTCGCGGGGCTGGGAGCTCAGCAGCAGTTGTCGTTCCTGGCCACTGTCACCGATCCGGCAACGGGAGTTGCGGTGGAGGCGCTGAATCCCGCCGATGTCCGCGCCACCGAAGACGGCGCCACGCTCAAGGTCCTCAAGGTTGAATCCGTCAAGCGCACCGTGAAGGTGCAGCTCCTCATCGACACCGGACTCGGCATTCCCGCCGAGAGCGTCACCCAGCTGCGTGCCGGCGTTCGGGGGCTCGTCGAAGCGCTGCCGCCCGACATGGAGATTACGCTCGTTACCACCTCCCCGCAGCCGCGGTTCCTCGTCAGGAATACCAAGAACCGTGAAGAACTGCTCAAGGGT
>DASTDQ010000843.1:0-7225 GCA_035710305.1 Vicinamibacterales bacterium
TTCGAGGTCGAGGAACTGCGGGATCGTCAGCGTCTGCTCGTAGCGCGAGACAGTCTTGTCTCCGCCTTCGCTCGGAACCTCGGCGCGAATGGTGAGATTGTTGCCGGCAACCTCGAGGGACACGTCCTTCGGATCGATGCCGGGCAGCGGAACGTCCACGCGCCAGCCGTCATCCGTCGTGTTCACGTGGAACGATGGCGACGAACCGGCAGTGCGGGTCGGTAGATCGCTCCAGAACTGAGTGAAGAGACGATCCACCTCACGCTGGAAATTGAACACGTCATCGAACGAATTCCAACGGGTGAGACCAAACATCGCGAAACCTCCTTGCTTGAATATCCAAGGGGTTATATACGATATGACTTGTCAGTTGTCAAGTATCATGAGTCTATTACACTCACTAGTGACGGCTGGGCGATTTCTACACCAGCAAGACTGTGTCACTCAGCCGGTTACGTGGTTAACCTGACCCCTGGAAGAGACTGCCGATGGGCCAGGCCGGTGGAGCGAGCCGCCATCGGCCCGCTAACATCGGAACTGCCTACTGCCTCCCGTCAACCGCCGTCAGCGCCTGATCGAGGATCCCGATCGCCGTGTCCGCCTGCGAGGCGGTCAGCACGAGCGGCGGCGACAGCCGGATGGCGTTCTGTCCCGCGCCGAGGACGAGCAGTCCGCGCCGGAAGCACTCGTGCACGACGCGATCCCGCTCGGTCGTCGCGCGCTCCTTCGTCTGACGATCGCGCACGAGCTCGACGCCGATCATCAGCCCACGGCCGCGCACGTCGCCGATGATCACGTGCCTGTTCATCAACGCCTGCACGCCCGCCAGCATGTGAGCACCGACGACCTCGGCGTTACGCACCAGGCCGTCACGCAGCAGTTTCAGCGTCGCCAGCGATGCCGCGCACGCCACGGGGTTTCCGCCGAAGGTGCTCGCGTGCGTGCCGGGCGGCCACGACATGATCTCCGACTTTGCGGTCATCACGCCCAGCGGCAGTCCCGACGCAATCCCCTTCGCCATCGTGACCACGTCCGGCGTCACGCCGGTGTGTTCGATCGCGAACATCTTCCCCGTCCGGCCCATGCCCGACTGGACCTCGTCCACGACGAGGAGCATTCCGAACCGCCGGGTGAGCTCGCGCAGCCGCTCGTGAAAGACGTTCGGCGGGACGATGTAGCCCCCCTCGCCCTGGATCGGCTCGACGACGATCGCGGCCACTTCCTCGGGAGGCACGAGGTGGACCAGAAGCTGATCCTCGATGAAGCGCAGGCACTCGGCCGCGCACGAATCGGGATCGGCGCCGACGGGACAGCGATAGCAGTTGGCGTACGGCGCGTGAAACACGCCCGGCAGGAACGGGCCGAGGCCGCGCCGCTGCGTCAGCTTGCTCGCCGTCAGCGACAGCGATCCCATCGAACGCCCGTGAAAGGATCCGAAGAACGCGATGACGTTCGGACGCTTCGTATAGTACCGGGCGAGCTTGATGGCCGCCTCGTTCGCCTCCGTGCCGGAGTTGCCGAAAAACGATCGATGCGGCCCCGGCATCGGGGCGATGGCCGACAGCTCCTCCCCGAGCTGCACCTGCGGCTCGTAGTAGAAGTCGGTGCCCGACATGTGAAGGAACTTGCGCGACTGCTCCACGATCGCCTGCACGACGTCGGGGTGCGAGTGGCCGGTCGAGGCCACGGCGATGCCGGCCGTGCAGTCGAGGAACACGTTGCCATCGACGTCCTCGACGAACGCGCCTTCGCCGCGGGCCATCACGAACGGGTAGTCGCGCGTGTAGGAGGTCGAGACGGCCCTGGCGTCGCGCTCGATGATCGCCGTGGCCAACGGGCCTGGAAGCGCGGTCTTGAGGACGGGGCCGTTCATCTCATTTCTTCTTCCAGCGCGTGCCGGCGGGGTTGTCCTCGAGGAGGATGCCCTGCTCCGCCAGCCAGTTGCGGATCCGGTCGGCCTCGGCGAAGTCGCGTCGCTGCCTGGCCGCCTTCCGCTCCCCTATCATGCGCTCGATGTCGGCGGCAGGGATCGGCGGCTGCTCGTCCTCGGCGCGCCTGAGCGACACCACGCCGAGCACCTTGTCGAAGTCCTCCAGGGCGGCGCGCACGGAGGCGGCGTCAGCCGTCCCCATCCGTCCTGCGTCGATCGCGGCGTGCCCGCTCTTGACGAGGTCGAAGACGGCGGCCAGTCCCGCCGCCGTATTGAGGTCGGAGTCGAGCGCGGCCGTGAACGCGTCCCGCGACCGCGCGACCGCCGTCTCGACCTCCGGATGCGATCCCGCTCCGGCAACTCCGTCCAGCCTCACCAGGAAGTCGGCGATGCGCCGCAGCGACTCCTCGGCCTGCTCCATCCCGGCCCACGTGAAGTTCAACTGCTTCCGGTAGTGCGACGACAGCAGCAGGTACCGGAGCGCAGACGGACGATAGCCCTTCTGGACGATGTCGGGGATGGTGAAGACGTTGCCGACCGACTTCGACATCTTCTCGTTCTCGACGAAGAGGTGCTCGACGTGCACCCAGAACCGCGAGAACGCGTCCCTGGTTGCCCCCTCCGACTGCGCGATCTCGTTCTCGTGGTGCGGGAAGATCAGGTCCACGCCGCCCGCGTGGATGTCGATCGGCCCGCCCTCGAGCAGACGGAGGGCCATGGCCGAGCACTCGATATGCCAGCCCGGGCGGCCAGGCAGCCCGGCGCAGTCCCACGACGGCTCGCCCGGCTTGGACGCCTTCCAGAGGACGAAGTCGCCGGGATTGTCCTTCGAGTACTCGTCCACGTCCACGCGCGCGCCCGCGCGCAGCCCCTCGCGATCGAGCCGCGCCAGGCGTCCGTAGGACGGCAGCGAGTCGATCTTGAAGTAGACCGACCCGTCGCGCCGGTAGGTGTGGCCGTTCCGCTCGAGCGCCTGAATCATGTCGCACATCGCTCGCATGTTCGGCTCGTCGGTCGCGCGCGGCGTGTGCTCCGGCGTCTCGATGCCGAGCAGCCCGGCGTCCGACCGGAACGCGTCGATCCACTGCGCGGTGTACTCTCGCAGCGGCAGCCCGGCTTTCTCCGCGCCGGCGATCGTCTTGTCGTCGACGTCCGTGTAGTTGATCACCTCGGAGACGCGATACCCGCACAGGTACTTCAGCGCCCGGCGCAGCACGTCGAGGCAGACGAAGGTCCGGAAGTTGCCGATGTGGCCGCGCGCGTAGACGGTCAGCCCGCACGCGTACATCCGCACGGTGTTGTCACGCAGCGGAGCGAACGGTTCCTCTTGCCGGGTCAGCGTGTTGTAGAGGCGAAGCATCCCGGAACGTCAGGGCTCCACGGTCACGGCATGGCCGTTCACGCGGACCTCCACCGGCCCGGCGTCGCGGCGCACGACAACGGAGATGACGCCGTCGGAGGGCTCCTGCAGGCACGAACGGAAGGCGTCCTCGACCGAGCCGCCGAACGACTCGGCGTCCGCGTCGGCGCAGCTCGCATAGCGGGCCGCCTGCACGGCCAGCCTGCGGACGGTGGGCACGTACTTCACGTCGCTGGGCACCGAGAGGCTGAAGACGAATCGGCTGGCGTCCACGTTACACGCTGAACCGACTGAAGAGGCGATCGGCCTCGCGCCGATCCGTCTCGATTTGCCGCCGCAGCGCGTCGACATCCGGGAAGCGCCGCTCGTCCCGGACGCGCTGCACGAATCCCAGCCGCACGCGCCGGCCGTACAGGTCGCCGGTGTACCGCAGGAGATGGGTTTCGACGGTCGGCACCGACTCCCCGAAGGTAGGCCTCACGCCGATGTTGGTCAGGCCTGCGTGCACGACGCCGTCGATGGTGGTGGTGGTGGCATAGACCCCGTGCGGAGGAATCAGCTCGTTGTCGGTCGTCAGGTTCGCGGTCGGGAAGCCAATCTCGTGCCCGCGCCGCTGCCCGTGCACGACGGTGCCGTCGATGAAGTAGGGGTGGCCGAGGAGGGCGCCTGCCTCGTCCACGCGCCCCTCGGAGACGAGGCGCCGGATCCGCGTGCTGCTCACGACGAAGTCCTTGTAGCGTACCGGGTCGATCTTGTCAGCACGAAAACCGTAACGCTGCCCGAGCGTCCGGAGCACCGTGAACGTGCCGCTGCGCCCGTGCCCGAAGAGGAAGTTTGCACCGACCCACACCTCCGAGACGTGAAGCCACTCGACGAGCGCCGACCGCACGAAGGTCTCCGGGTCCCATTCCGACAACTCGCGCGTGAACCGCACGACCGCCACGCACCCGATGCCGGCGCCATGGAGCGCCTCGAGCCGCTGCGCCGTCGTCATCAGGAGCGGCGGCGCCTTCTCCGGCCGCACCACCCTCGGCGGATGCGGATCGAACGTCATCGCCATCGGCGTGCCGCCGTGCTCGGCGGCGCCTCGCCTGACGCGCTCGACGATCTTCAGGTGACCGCGATGCAGGCCGTCGAAGTTGCCCAACGCCAGCACGGGATGCACGAGCCACGGCGGCCTGGGGTCGTCCGGGAAGTGGATGGTCTCCATTCACTCCACGTCGACTCGCACGTCGAGCACGAGCCCATCATATGCCAGGTGGACGCCTTCGGGCAGGCGCGCGCTCGTCGCCTCGTGCCCGAGGTCGTGCGTCATGTGGGTCATGTAGGCGCGCCGCGGCTTCAGCCGCGCAATCACCTCGAGCGCCTCCGACACGCTGAAGTGCGTCACGTGCGGCCGATCGCGCAAGGCGTCGATGACGAGCGTGTCAACTCCCGACACGAGCGCCATCGAGGATTCGTCGATGCGGTTGCAGTCGGTGAGGTACGCGAAACCGCCGAACCGGAATCCGAGGACCGGCATCTCGCCGTGCCACAGCGGCACTGGGACGACCGAGACGCCCTGGATCGCGAGCGGTCCGCGAATCTCGTGCGGGTCGAGCTTCGGGATTCCGCCGCCGATCCGTGGCACGCCGTCGAAGATGTAGTGAAACGTCTTCCACACCGTCTGCCACGTCGATTCGCTCGCATAACACGGGATCGACGAGCCGCGCAGGACGTTGAAGCGGCGGACCTCGTCGAGGCCGAGGATGTGATCGGCATGGGCGTGCGTCAGCAGGATCGCGTCGACGTGCGTCACGTGGTTGACGAGCGCCTGCTGCCGCAGGTCAGGCCCGGCGTCGATCAGGAGCCTGGCGTACGACGGCACGTCCACGTAGACCGAGGGGCGGAGCCGCTTGTCGCGCGGGTCTTCCGATCGGCACACCGCGCAGTCGCACCCAATCATCGGCACGCCGTGCGACGTACCCGTGCCGAGGAAGACCACCCGGGCCTGGACCTGCCGAGACATCACCCCTCGACTCCGCTCGGGGTGACCCTGAGTGCCAATCGAAGGGTCAAGGGATGATGATGCGCGAGGGCTCCTGCGGCGGGGCCTTCGAAGCCTCCACGTAGCGCATGCGCAGCTCGTAGAGAATCTGCTCCAGCAGCTGCCGCTCCTCGGCCGTCAGGTTGCCGCGGGTCTTCTCCTCCAGCAGCGCCAGGATCTCGAGGATCTGGTGCGCGGCCGGCAGGTTCGCCTCGCCGGCCTTACCCGAGACCGGGTCGTGCACGTCTCCGAAGTGGTACGCGGCCGTGTGCGCGAGCGACAGCACGAAGCCGATGAAGGTGATCTCTCCGGTCTCCTGCGTGTGTTCGGACATGGGCGCTTTACCGTGACCGCCGGGCTGCCTCGCGCTCAGCGGCACGCGCCGCGCTGAGGATGTTGAAGATGGCGTGATTCCCCTCGTGACACTCGTACATCTCGATGCGTTCCCCGTCGTTGCGGGTCAGCGGCATCGAGAAGGTCCAGGGCCGCGTCCACGTCGAGGGATCGATCACCGTGACGGACCATTCCACATGGGTCGGCGACGTGCGTCTGAAGCGCTCGACCAGGCGCAGCGTGTCGGCGCTCGCGTTGCGGTACGCGCTGCGCTGAAGAAAGTTCGTGGTCTCGACGACGAGCGTCTCCCCTTCCCAGCGGCCGCGGGGGCTCCCCATGTCGAACCGGAGCGTTCCAGGCAGGGGTGGGCGATCGTCGAGCGGGATGATGCGCGTCTCGTGCACCATCTCGTAGCGGATGGCGACGAACCCTGGACCCTGCACGATCTGATACGAGTTGCCGTAGCCGCCGGGCAGCATGGAGCCGGGAAGCCCTCGCGTGATGCAACGCTCCCACAAGCTGAAATCTTCAGGGCCGTCGAAGGGCCCCGAGCCGAAGCTGCCGCCGCGGGTCGTGTCCTGCACACGCGCGCGCGCCTGCGGCGCGATCGGCGGAATCTTCCCGTCGGGCGGGTCGGTGACGAGCCATGCGCGGCTGCCGCGCGTCACTTCGTAGATGTCTCGAAACTCGGCGGAATTGCCGATCTTGCCGGCCGGGTCGCCACCAAAGAACGGCGCGCGGTCGAGCGCTTCCTGCTGCCGCTTCGCGGCGAGATCGGCGAGCTCTTTCCCGGACACTTCGTTGACGCGACGACCGTCGAAGGCCGCCGGCCGCTCGAACGGCGTGCCGTATTCGTACTTGTTCGTGTAATAGCCCTGCAGATCGGGATCGCCCCACGGCGTCCGCGGGTGAGGACCCGCATTCTGTGCGTGCAGGTTCACGGCCCACACGACGCACACGCCCAGGATCACGAGCAAACGCATCGTTCTGGTGGATGGTAGCATGACGCCGTGACGGACACAGGAGCCCGCTTCGAACGACTCGTGGAGATCATGCGCAGGCTGCGGGCACCGGACGGCTGCCCGTGGGATCGCGAGCAGACGCCGCACTCGCTGCGTCCGTTCGTCCTCGAGGAAACCTACGAAGTGCTGGAGGCGATCGAGAGCGGCATACCCGCCCACCTGTGCGAGGAGCTGGGCGACTTCCTGTTCGAGGCCGTGTTCCTGGCCCAGATGAGCGAGGAGGCGGGCCACTTCGGCATCGGCGACGCGATCGACGCCATCTGCGACAAGCTGGTCCGGCGCCATCCGCACGTCTTCGCGCGCGGGGAGGGCGAGTCCCCGCTGACGAGCCGTCAGGTGATCGAGAAGTGGGAGACGCTCAAGGCACGCGAACGGGAGGCCGCGGGACTGTCGCCAACGCGCAAGAAGACGACGCTTGGCGGCGTGCCGAAGACGCTGCCGGCGCTGCTCCGATCGTTCGAGATCAGCTCGCGGGCCGCGGCGGTCGGCTTCGACTGGGCGCGCGCGGCCGACGTCCTCGACAAGATCGACGAAGAGGTCGGCGAGCTCCGGCG
>DASTDQ010000844.1:0-3122 GCA_035710305.1 Vicinamibacterales bacterium
TCGAGGCGTCTAATACCTGCAATCGGAAACGCACAATTCAACGGTCGAGCGGTCCGGAGGGCAATCACCATGACCAAGGCACGCTTCGGCGCGGCCGCGCTCGCGACGCTCGCGGCGGCGCCGGTCGCCGCGCAGGAGATCGAGGCCGGCGGCGCGTGCGGATTCCGGTGAAGGTGATCGGCCATTCCGGCCGAAGGTGATCACCGATTCCGGTGATCGTGATCATCTCGACCCGCTGGGCGGCGGACCGGGATGACGGAGCGGGCAGCAGTGCCGCTGGCTCGTGTCGAAGTTGCATGACGACCGTGTGGGCGGTCAAGGCGGTGGGGATCGTCCCCAGAGTCCAAAGGGGGGACCCGGGCCGGGAGCGAGCGCGCTCCACGCGCGCTGGCGAGCGGACGGCGCGGGGGGTGCCTGTGGACCCCTGGGGGCGATCGGGGCTCGGGACCTCATGCTGGTTCCGGCTTCTTGACGGCGCCGCGTCGGCGCAAGGAATCGCCCTTGAGCTCGATCCGGTGAGCGGCGTGGATGATGCGGTCGAGGATGGCGTCGGCAAGCGTCGGGTCGCCGATCACCTCATGCCATCGACCGAGGGGGAGCTGGCTGGTGATGATCAGCGAGCCTCGGTCGTAGCGATCATCGACGATCTCGAGGAGATCACGCCGTTGCTCGGCATTGAAGGGCTCGGGCCCCCAGTCGTCGAGGATCAGCAGCCGGGTGCGCTCGAGCGCGGCCATCAAACGCGGCAGTCGTCCTTCGCCGCGCGCCTGGGCGAGGTCGGCGAACAGGCGTGGCGTGCGCTTGTAGAGGACGGAGAAGCCCTCGCGGCAGGCCTTGTGGCCGAGCGCACAGGCAATCCAGCTCTTGCCGATGCCGGTCGGCCCGACCACCGCCAGGTGCTGGTGGTCGCGGATCCAATGGCAGGTGGTCAGCTTCTGAAACAGCCCGCGATCGAGGCCTCGCGGCGCGCGGAAGTCGACGTCTTCGACGACCGCGGCCTGGCGCAGCCGGGCCGCCCGCAGCCGTCGCGTGAGCTTGCGATTCTCGCGATGGGTGACCTCGCGATCGAGCAGCAGCCCGAGCCAGTCTTCGCGCGACAGCTCGGCGGCATCCCTGGTGTTCTGCAGCTCGACGAAGGCGTCGGCCATGGCCGAAAGTCCGAGCGCGTGCAGGCGCTCGATGGTGGGGTGGACCAGCATCGGGTCTCCTCCTGCTCAGTGGTAGTAGCCGGGGCCACGCAGGTTCTCGTGGAGCAGGATCGGCGCTTCGGCTGGGTCAGCGGCCCGCTCCCTGCGGTTCTTCAAGATCGCCGCCACCGAGCTGTAAGAGCGCGTGCCGATGGCGAGCGCCCGGGCGCAGGCGGCATCGACCCGTTCAGCGCCAAAGCGCTTGACCAGGCCGAGAATGCCGATACATGAGCGGAAGCCCTGCTCGGGATGGGGGCGCGAGCGCAGGATGACATCGACCAGGGTGGCGGCGTCGGCACCGATCCCGGCCGCCTCGCGGCGAATCCGCTCGTGCGTCCAGTCGCGGTAGCGCCGATGCGAGCTCGGCATGTGCTCGGCGATCGTGCTGGGCCGGTGCGGGCGATGACAGCGGACATGGCTGGCGACCCGTTTGCCGCGATGGAAGATCTCGACCGTCGCCGTGGTGATCCGCGCCTCCACCTCCTGGCGCAGGAGCCGGTACGGCACGCTGTAGTAGTGACGCGCGATCTCGACGTGGTAGTCGAGGCCAACCCGGCACCGCTTCCACTCGGCGTATTCGTAATCGACCGCCGGCAACGGCAGCAGGGCGGGCCGGTCAAGCTGCTCGAACAGAGCCCGCCGGCTCGTGCCCAAGCCGCGCATCGAACGCGCGTTCAGATCGTCGAGCAGCGTGCGGATCGCGTCATTGAGCGCAGCGAGGCTGAAGAACCGGTGATGGCGCAGCCGAGCCAGGATCCAGCGCTCGACCACTTGGACGCCGACCTCCACCTTCGCCTTATCGCGCGGTTTGTAGGGGCGCGCCGGAACGATCGCCGTGCCGTAGTGGCGCGCCAGGTCGGCGTAGGTCCGGTTCACCGTGGGCTCACGAAAGCATGCCCTGGTGATGCCGGCCTTGAGGTTGTCGCTGACCGTGAGCTGCGCGGCTCCGCCCAGATAGCGGAAGGTGCGGACATGGGCGCCGATCCAATCCGGCAACGTCTCGCTCCAGGTCGCCTCGGCGTAGGTGAAGCTCGAGGCGCCGAGCACGGCGACGAAGATGTGCGCCGCGCGCACCTCGCCCGTGACGGTATCGATCACCTCTACCGTCTTGCCGGCGAAGTCGACGAACAGCCGCTCGCCCGCGACATGGGCCTGCCGCATCGTCGGCTTCAGCTTGCCGGCCCAGGCCTTGTAGAGGTCGCAGAACCAAGAATAGCCAAAGCCATCGGGCGCGCTCGCCCGGTACTCCTCCCACAGAAGGGCCAGCGTCACATGCGGCCGCCGGAGCTCGCGATGGACCACCGCCCAGTCCGGCTGCGGACGCTGTTCGGCAGGGATTGTCGGCGCAGGTGGGAACAGCAGGCGCTCGAGCTCGCCGTCGTCGAGCGAGCTCACGGCCGGCCAACTCAGGCCGGCGCGCCGCGCACGGCCGAGATAGTCACAGACGGCGCCCTGGCTCAGCCCCAGGCTGCGGGCGATCGCCCGCTGCGTCAGCCCGTTCGCCAGGCGCAGACGCAACAACTCGTGCAGCTTTCGCATCGGCAGTCTCTCGGCCGGCATCCCGGTCCCCCCGCTGTTGGTCGCGGGACCGAGACACCATGGGTTGAGAACTGCCAGCCGCCCTGCTGCTCTACCCCCACCCCTCGGAGTTCGTGATCACTGCTTCGGCGATCACGATCGACCGGAAACCATGATCACGTTCGTCTGGAATCCGTGATCACGTTCCACCGGATTCGCTGATCACGTTCCCCCGGAACGCGCACGGATCAGCCCGAGCACATTTCCGGAGCATCGCTTCGGGCCGCTCCGGTTTGTGCCTCGATCCAGCGGGCCGTCGCTCCTGGTGGTGGACGGCTTGCGCGCCTCTTTCAGCAGACAAACCGGAGAGGTCAGGGGCTTCCGGCGTGCGACCGAGCGCGCCCGGCACAGCGGACA
>DASTDQ010000845.1:0-4644 GCA_035710305.1 Vicinamibacterales bacterium
CACCGAGGCCGTTGCTGTCGATATGCGGGACGCCGCCCAGGTTCAGCAGAACCTGCCGGTGCCCCTGCAGGGTCACGCTGTTGATCTTGTCCTTCAGGAGCCCGACGCCGTCGCCGGCGCCGAGTCGCCCGATGACGTCGAGAACCATCACGGGATCGAGCCATCGCTCTTCAATCTTCACACTTCCTCCTCGCCGTTCGGGTCGCGAGAGGCGGCCACGCCTCATAGACCCTCCACTGATGATCTAAACGGAACACCCTGAGGGATCGAACACGATTCGCCAAGGTCGTGCGGGTCCCTTCCGTTACGCCTGCAGAACGGCTCTAATAGCCGAGATGTTTCAGGGACCTGACATTCCGTCGCGCGAGCTGATCGACAAGTGCGTCCATTGCGGGTTCTGTCTGCCCACGTGCCCGACCTATCTGCTCTGGGGCGAGGAGATGGACTCCCCGCGAGGCCGGATTTACCTGATGAAGGCCGGGCTCGACGGGCGCGCGGAGATGACCTCGTCGTTCGTGCAGCACCTCGATCGGTGTCTCGGGTGCCTGGCCTGTGTCACCGCCTGTCCGTCAGGCGTGCAATACGCCCCTCTCATCGAGAAGTCGCGGGTGCAGATCGAACGGCAATGGAACCGGCCATCCGGCGACGCGCTGTTCCGTCGTCTGCTGCTGGCCGTGCTGCCGTACCCGTCGCGCCTGCGGCTCCTGCTCGCGCCGCTCGCTGCGCTCGGCCCGCTCATGGGGCGCAGGGGGGGATTCCGCCCCGCAGTGCTCGGGCTCCTTCCGCCCCGGCTTCGGGCGCTCATGTCGGTGGCACCCCGAGTCAGCGTGAAGGCGCTGCTCGGAGGCCGGCCCGCCAGCGCCGACGCCATTGGTGGCGAGCGCCTCAAGGTGGCCGTGCTCGAAGGCTGCGTCCAGCGTCTCGCGTTCGCCGGAGTCAACGACGCCACGGTCCGCGTGCTGGCCGCCGAAGGGTGCCGCGTCGTGGCCGTGCCCGCGCAGGGCTGCTGCGGCGCACTACCGCTTCATTCCGGTTCTATCGATCAGGCACGCGAGCTGGCGCGGCACAACATCGAGGTGTTCGAGGCCGCCGGCGTCGATCGCATCGTCGTGAACGCCGCCGGCTGCGGGTCCGCGATGAAGGAGTACGGGGAGCTGTTCGCCGACGATCGTGCCTGGGCCGATCGCGCGCGAGCGTTCAGTGCCAAGGTACGGGACGTCTCGCAGCTGCTCGTGGAGCTCGGCGAGCCGCGCGCCGCCCGCCGCCCCATTCCCGCCCGTGTGGTGTACCACGACGCGTGCCATCTGGCGCACGGACAGGGCGTCCGCGCCGAGCCGCGCGCGCTGCTCCAGGCCATACCGGGCGTAGAGCTGCTGACCCCGGCGGAGGCCGACATTTGCTGTGGAAGCGCCGGCATCTACAACCTGGTCCAACCGGAAGCGGCCGCGGAGCTGGGGGCCCGCAAGGCGCGTCACATCGCGGCGCTGTCGCCGGACATGATTGCCACCGGCAACCCGGGCTGCATGCTGCAGATTGCGGCTGCGGCACGGGGGCTCGGGCACGACTGGCCGATCGTTCACCCCATCGAGCTTCTTGACGCGTCGATCAGAGGGGTCGAGCCGCGCGGGTCCGGCTAAAGCCGGACACTACGTACTCAAGGGCGCTAGTGCGTCGGATCGCCGCCGACCATCACGAGCATGCGCCCGGTCGTGTCGGGTGACGCCTGTGACGGAACCCTCAACTCGGGCATGGGTCGCCCCGCGAACAGCCGGCGGCAGGGAATCGCCATGAGACGCGCCCACCGCGCGGACCGGTGCACGCGCGCACTGTCGGTCGCGATGCCCGTGTTGGCATACATCTGCCGGTAGATCTTCGAAATGAGCAGAAAGGCGAGCCTCGCCTTGATCGAACTGACCGCACCTCGCGATCGCCTCCAGATGCTCGGCAGCGAGTAGAACCGATCCCACACTGCCTGCGTCCGTCGACGGATCTCGTCCGCGTCCATGACGGGGTGGTTCATGTACACCTTCGGACGGCGTGCCTGGGGAATAAGCCAGTGACGCGACACAGGAATGCCGCCCACGCGCGGCGGCTCTTCGCCAAGTGACTTCTCCCACGCGGCAAAATCCAGCGTGCCGGGGAACGGCGTCAGCATGACGAACTGGGCAAACGTCAGGTCGGCCCGTTCCGCGACCGACAGCGTCGCCTCGAACGTTTCCGGGCGATCGCTGGGCAGTCCGAAAATGAACGATCCGAGCACGTGAATGCCGTGCCGTCGAAAGGCACGCAGGCGCTCGACGAGCGATTCGCCGCTCTCGTTGAAGTCCTTGTAGATGTCCTTCAGGCCTTCTGGCGTGACGGCTTCGACGCCGACCAGCGCCCCTTTGATGTGCGCCCGGTGCATGGCCTCGAGGAACTCCGGGTCTTCGGCGGCCTCCATCGTGATCTGGGTGAAGAACACCGTGTCGTCCGGCAGCCGTGCCAACCCTTCCATCAGGGCGAAGCGCTCGGCGCGGATCGCCTGAAGCCGCTGCAGCGCACCCGGATCGTGCCGCCGCGCCGCCATCCGCAGATCGTCGAGCGTGACCGGATAGAAATTGTCGTCGGCGAGCGCGATGAACCGGAATCCACGGCGTCGCAGGTCCACGATTTCCTCGATCACCCGGTCGACGTGGCGCTGGCGTGGCCGTTGTCCGTCGGTTCGCCAGACGGAGCAGAACGAACAGTGCTTCGGACATCCGCGGACGGTCTGGACCGACGCCCACATGTAGCGTCCCGGAGGCAGCAGGTCCCAGCGCCCGGGAAGAAATGTCTCACCCTCGACGCGACCGCCGTCGTACCGGTCGCGCGGCGCCCCCGACGCACAGTCGCGAAGCACGGCCGGCCACGCCAGTTCGCCGTCCCCGGTGACGACCGCGTGCGCCCCGCCGAGATCGCGGGCTTCCTCTGGATACAGAGTGGCGTGAATGCCGCCAAACACCACGTGCGCACCTGCCGCACGCGCGGCGACCCCGATTTCGTACCCGCGCAGCGCATTGCCCGTGTGGATGCCGATCCCGACGACGTCGTTGGCCGCGATCGCAGCCGTGTCGAACGGCTCGAGGGTCTCGTCGATCAGCTGCGGTTCGCCATATTTCTGCGGAGTGGCGGCGGCCAGGACATACAGCCACCGGGGGGTGATCACGCCGATGCCGAAGGAGACGTGGCTGGGATTGACGATGTAGACCTGCATCGTCTAGTGGTCTGTCCTTCGCGGATGGTCCACTAGAGCTGCCAGCGACACTGCGGTGACGGCGTCGCTCCCTCGTCACCGGCTCGCCCCACGCAGCCCGCGGCGACTTCCATCTGCGCCATCGTCGCGGCACTGTGGTCGCCCTCGAGACGAGGGGTGCAGCCGGCGAGCAACTGCTGCGCGCGGAGCGCAGAGACCACGACGAACTCGTACGCGTTCATTTGCACCGGACGGGTTACCATCGCGTCGTCTCGTTGCGCATGGACTGCACGCGCGTGCTGGAAGCGAGAAGACGTCGCAGGCTTGGAACGGCGGAGTCTGGTGGCTTCATGGGTTCCTCGAGGCCATGGTGAGGAACCCGCGGGACTGCGGGAGGCTCAAGACAGCTGCGGATACCTTAACACGGGACAGCCCGGCACGCGCAGCTACTTCGCGGCGCTCTCCGGATATGATTGCCACCGGCAACCGGGGCTGCGTGCCGCAGATCCCCGACCACCAACCACGAAACACCAAACACCCGGCCGGATAGAGGAGCTATGTGGCAGCACAACTATGAACCTGTCGCCGGGAGCCTCGGCGTGTCGGCGTTGTTTGCCGCGATCCCGATCCTGGTGCTGTTCTTCATGCTCGGGGTCGCGCGCAAGCCCGCGTGGATGGCGGCGTCGTCGGCGCTGCTCTCCGCCCTTCTTGTCGCGCTGACCGTTTACGGCATGCCCGCGCAGCTTGCCGTCATCTCGGCGATATACGGCGCGGCGTTCGGTATTTTCCCGATCGCATGGATCGTCTTCGCGTCCATCATGCTCTATCGCCTGGCCGTTGACACAGGCAAGTTCGAGGTCATCAAGGACTCGATCGGAGGGCTGACCAACGACAGACGCCTGCAGGCGATGTTCATCGCCTTCTCCTTCGGCGCCTTCATCGAGGGCGCCGCAGGCTTTGGCGCCCCGGTCGCCATCTCTGGCGCGATGCTCGCCGGGCTCGGCTTCAACCCGTTCTATGCGGCAGGGATCTGTCTGCTGGCCAACACCGCGCCCGTGGCGTTTGGATCGATTGGCATCCCCGTCACCACGCTGGCAAATGTGACGGGGCTCCCGGTGATGCCGCTGAGCGCGATGGTGGGGATGCTCTGCGCGATGGTCTCGGTCATCATTCCCGGCTACCTGATTGTCGTGATGGCCGGCGTCAAGCGCGCCGTCGAGGTGCTGCCGGCGATCATCGCGTGCGGCGTGTCCTTCGCCGGAGTGCAGTTCTACGTGTCAAGAACGCGCGGGCCCGAGCTGACCGACATCCTGAGCTCGCTCACGTGCATCGTCGTCATGGTGGTCGTGCTCAAGCTGTGGTCGCCGAAGAACATCATGCGCCTCGAAGGCGACACCCCGGCCGCAACGACGGCGAAACGGCACGGCCCGGGT
>DASTDQ010000846.1:0-17111 GCA_035710305.1 Vicinamibacterales bacterium
CCAGTCGAACGAGTCGGGGCAGGACCAGATTTACGTTCGGCCCTTTCCCGACGTGCACGGCGGAGGCCCGTGGCAGGTGTCGTCGGGCGGCGGCACCAAGCCGGTGTGGTCGCGAAGCGGGCGCGAGCTGTTCTTTCTCGACAACAACGGCGCGATGACTGCCGCCCCCGTGCAGACCTCGCCCGCGTTCAGCGCCGGGAACGGAGTGAGGCTGTTCGACGCCCCCTACGTTTCCGCCGTCCAGGCGCGAAGCTACGACGTGTCGCGGGATGGTCAGCGGTTTCTGATGATCAAGGACGCACCCGCGACCTCGCAGAACCCGAACGCGACGCCGGCGAGTATTGTCGTCGTGCTGAACTGGACGGAGGAACTCAAGAAGAGGGCAGCGAACTCGTCAGGAGACTAGCCTGTTCGTGAGAAAGGCGCAGGCGGCACAGCCTGCCACGACGGCCGACATGGGAACTGCCGTGTCGTTCGCGAAGCCGCTCACAAGGGAGCCCGCCGCCGCGCCCAGAACGAACTGGAGTGTGCCCAGCAGCGCCGACGCGCTCCCGGCGACCTGTCCGTGCGGGGCCATTGCGAGGGCCGTGGTGTTCGGCAGGATGAACCCGTGGCAGGCGATGAAACACCAGAGCGGAACGAGGATGCCGGCAAACCCTCCGACGCCGCTGTAGGCGTTGAAGAGCAGCACGAGGCCGGCTGCCATCGACACCGTCAGCACCGTTCTGACGATCGTCCGGACGTCAACGCGGCCGGCGAGCCAGCGGTTGACCTGGGAAGCGGCGATGATGCCGAACGCGTTGGTCCCGAAGTAGAGCCCGTATTTGTCGGGAGGGACGTGAAACTGCTCGATGAACACCGCCGGGGATCCAGAGATGTACGAGAGCAGCCCGGCAAACACGAGCGCACCCGACAACGCATAACCGATGAAGACGCGGTCGCGCAGGAGGCGCGCGTAGACCGCGAGGACGGCGCCGACGGGATGGGCCAGCCGGCGATCGGGGGGCAGGCTCTCACCCAGGAAGAACCCGACCACGACCAGGCAGACCGTGGCATACGCGGCGAGCACCCAGAACACGGCCCGCCAACCGAAGTTGACGAGCAGCTGCCCTCCGATGAGCGGCGCGAGAATCGGCGCCAGGCCCATCACGAGCATCAGCACCGACAGCATGCGCACCGAGCCAGCCTGGTCGAAGTGATCCCGGACAATGGCTCGAGGCACCACGAGCGGCGCGCAGCCCCCGAGCGCTTGAAGAAACCGGAAGCCGATCAGAGACCCGACGCCGCCCGCCAGAGCGCAGCCGATCGAGGACACGACGAACACGGAGAGCCCCAGGTAGAGGACCTTCTTGCGCCCGACACGGTCCGACATCGGTCCGTAGAACGCCTGCCCGACGGCGATCCCCGCGAAGTACACCGCCAGGCTCACCTGCACCGTGCCGACGTCGGTCTGGAACTCATGCCCGATCGTCGGAAGAGCCGGCAGGTACATGTCGATGGCCAGCGGGCCCGTCGCCGACAGCGAACCGAGAATCAGGGCGAGGCGGTAGTAGGAGGAGGAGGCGTAACGCAAAACTCAAAACTCGAAAGGCAAAAAGGAGCTCACGTTCGTAGTTTTGAGTTTTGAGTTTTGAGTTTTGAGTTCCGGACGTAATGCCCCGATCGTCCGCCCTTCTTCTCGACAAGGCAGATGTCGCCGATCACCATCTCCTTGTCGACCGCCTTGACCATGTCGTAGATCGTCAGCGCCGCGACTGCGACGGCCGTCAGCGCCTCCATTTCCACACCGGTCTGGCTCGATGTGCGGACGCGCGCCTCGATTCGATAGCCGCGCCGTAGCGGCGTCAGCTCGACGCTGACGTGAGTCAGCGGCAGCGGGTGACACAACGGGATCAGTCCGGCCGTGCGCTTGGCGGCCATGATGCCCGCGAGCCGCGCCACTTCGAGGGGGTCGCCCTTGGCCAGGCCGCCGCCTCTCACGAGCCGGAGCGCCGGGCCGCTCATCGTGATCGCCCCGCGCGCCAGCGCCTCGCGCGCGGTCACGGGCTTGCCGCCCACGTCGACCATGCGCGCCCTCCCCTTCTCGTCGACGTGCGAGAGCGCGGGGCGCCTCGGGCGGGACTGCGCCAAGCTACTGGTCCCCCTGGGCAAGGTAGAACGACAGGCTCTCGAGCGACACCGTGAGGTCAACGCTCTTGAGCTTCACGTCGGTCGGGACTTTGAGCGCTCCGGGAGAAAAGTTGAGGATCGCCTTGATGCCCGCGAGCACGACCTGCTCGACGACCGGCTGCGCGTGAGGAGCCGGGACGGCGATGACGGCGATGTCGAGACGCTCGCGCCGGACGATGCGCTTGAGGTCCTTGATGTCGTAGATCGGCACGCCGCTGCGCGACTCGTGGCCGATCTTTTCGTCGGCGGCGTCGAAGAGCGCCGCGATCTCGAATCCTTCCTGCCTGAAGCCTGGGTAATCGGCCAGGGCGAGACCGAGATTGCCGGCCCCCATGATCGCGACACGGAGACGACGGTCGAGGCCGAGGATCTGCCGGAGGTGGCGCCGCAGGTCCTTGACGTAGTACCCGACGCCGCGCACGCCGAACTCGCCGAAGTACGCCAGGTCCTTGCGAATCTGCGCCGCGTTCAACTGATACTGCTCGGCCAGCGCCTGCGACGAGATCGCCTGCACGCCGCTGGCGTCGAGCTCGTTGAGGCATCGCAGGTAGACGGACAGGCGGTTGGTCGTGAGCTCCGAGACCTGTTCCGACGTCTGCCGCCGCTTGTTCGGCCGATTCACAAGGTTCAATGCTACCATCTCGCGCCATGGCGCACATGAAGTCCGCTCCCGCGGAATCAAAGGCACACACGTCGTTTCAACCGTATGTGCCGGCCTCGAAGTCGCAGGCCGAATTCACCATCAAGGCGATCGTGTTGGGCGTGCTGTTCGGACTCGTGTTCGGCGCATCAACGGTGTACCTGGGGCTGCGCGCGGGGCTGACCGTCAGCGCGTCGATCCCAATCGCCGTCCTCGCCATCTCGGTCCTGAAGCGGCTGGGCGGATCGACGATCCTCGAGAACAACATCGTCCAGACGATCGGATCCGCGGGCGAGTCGCTCGCGGCCGGCGTGGTGTTCACGCTCCCCGCCCTGATCTTCCTCGTGCCGCGCGGCCCGGAGTACTTCAACTACTTCCAGATAACCGTGCTGGCGATCGCCGGCGGGATCCTCGGCGTGCTGATGATGGTCCCGCTTCGGCGGGCGCTGATCGTGAAGGAGCACGGTGTCCTGCCCTACCCCGAGGGTACGGCGTGCGCCGACGTCCTCGTGGCGGGCGAGCGCGGAGGCGCGCTGGCCAAGACCGTCTTCCTCGGGCTCGGCATCGGCGCCCTGTGGAAGGCGCTGTCCTGGATCGTCCAGATCTTCAGGACGGCCATCGGCTACACGTTTCCGCGCACCAGCTTCTTTCCGAACGCGACGCTCAACATCGATCTGTCGCCGGAGTACCTGGGTGTCGGCTACGTGATCGGTCCGCGCATCGCCGGCGTGATGTTCTCCGGAGGGGTGCTTTCGTGGCTGGTGCTCCTGCCGCTGCTGTCTTATCTCGGCAACTACATGACGGTGCCGCTCCCGCCGGTTCCCGCCAGCGGCCTGCGCATCGACCAGATGAGCGCCGGGCAACTCTGGAGCGCCTACATCCGCTACACGGGCGCGGGAGCCGTGCTGGCCGCGGGCCTCATCACGCTGGCTCGAACCCTGCCGACGATTGTCACCTCGTTCCGGGAGAGCGTGAAGGACTTCGGGGCCGCCGCGAGCGGCTCGGCTCGCCTGCGGACCGAGCGTGACATGCCGCTCAGCGTCGTGGTCGTCGGCTCGCTGCTGCTGGCCGTGTTTCTCGTCGTCGTCCCCGGGGCCCCCACACAAGGCAACGTGCTGTCGGCCGTCCTGGTCATCCTGTTCGGATTCTTCTTCGTCACCGTGTCGTCGCGCATCACGGGCCTCATCGGCAACTCGTCCAACCCGATTTCGGGCATGACGATCGCAACCCTCATCCTGACGTGCACGATCTTCGTGGCCCTGGGCATGGTCGGCAACGATTACGCGCCGATCGCGCTCGGCGTCGGCGCCGTGGTCTGCATCGCCGCGGCGATCGCCGGAGCGACGTCCCAGGACCTGAAGACCGGCTACATCGTCGGCGCGACACCGGTCTCTCAGCAGATCGGCCTTGTGGTCGGCGTCGTGACGTCGGCGTTCGTGATCGGTATCACGACGCTCTACCTCCACAGCGAGATGACGATCGGGTCGGGCTCGCTTCCAGCGCCCCAGGCGACTCTGATGTCCACGATCATCCGCGGCCTGCTCAGCCAGGACCTGCCGTGGGGTCTCGTCCTCGTCGGCGTGTTCATCTCGGTGACGCTCGAGCTCTGCGGCATCCGATCGCTGTCGTTCGCCGTCGGCTCGTACCTCCCCATTGCGACGACAGCCCCGATTTTCGCCGGCGGCGTCGTTCGCTGGTGGGTCGAGCGCAAGACGGGCCAGCGCGACGAGTCCGAGATCAGCAGCGGTACACTCCTGAGCTCCGGCCTGATCGCGGGCGGTTCGCTGGCCGGCATCCTCTACGCGGCGCTCTACGGCAACGGCATCGTCGCCGCCGCCGACGACGCCGAGACGCTCGGCTTGTTCCCGCTTCTGCACGAGGGCACGATCGGGATGGTGGCGGGCGGCCTTCTCTTCGCGGGCCTCGCGGTCATCGTCTCCAGGGTTGCGCAGCGCAAAGTAGAATGAAGGAGTGACCCGCCGCGCTTCTCGAGCCCGGCTGATTGCGGCGCTGGCTGGCGCGGCTCTGATCGTACCGCCGGCTTCGCCGGGTCTCGCCGCCCAGGCAGCCGGGACGCCAACGCGTCGCCTCACGACCATCGACGCGGTGCACCAGTTCCCCGGGTTTTTCCACCTGCAGAACGTCCTGCTGCGGGGAGAGTTCGTCACCGAAGGCTCGCGCATCGTCTTGAGAGCCGACGAACACGAGATCCTCGTGCTCTTCGACGGCGGCGTCCGCGCGCCGAGCGGCGTCGTGGACACGCGCGGTCTCGTCGTGGACGTGGGCCGCCTCGAGCCGGGCGATCCGCGCGTCGGGAGCTTCGCCGAAGGGCGCGACGCCGAGAAATGGCCCCGGCCTGGCGAAGCGCTGCTGCTCCGCGTGAACGCGGTCTACGAGAGGCCTTCGGTTGCTCCGGTATCGGTGCGATCGATTGCGATCGAGCCGTGGCGCTACGGCGGCCAGACGGTGACCGTCATCGGCAACTTCAGGGGCCGGAACCTCTTCGCGGATCTGCCTGGCGCCCCGGGCAAGAGCCCTTACGACTTCGTTCTCCGTGGCGCCGAGGGCGCCATCTGGGTCACCGATCTTCGCCCGCGCGGGGCGGGTTTCGACCTCGACGTCAACCGCCGGGTCGACACGAACCAGTGGCTCGAAATAACCGGAACCGTGGTGCACGAGAGGGGCCTGGTCAGCCTGAAGGCGACGCGGCTCGCGCTTGCCAAGCAGCCGAAGGCAGAGGACCCGATCGACGCGGGCGCCCCTCCGCCTGTCATCCCGTCGGCCCCCGTCGTGGTGGTCTTCAACTCGCCCAGCGAGCTCGAAACCGACGTCAGCCCTTCAGCGCGAATCCGCGTTCAGTTCTCGCGGGGACTGAACGAAGCTTCCCTTGAAGGGAACATCCGCGTCAGCTACGCGGGCCAGACGGCTGAAGCCGGCGCGCCGGGCCTGCCGTTCAAGGTCGTCTACGACGGAGCCAATCGCGCGATCCAGATCGCCATGGCGCAGCCATTCGAGCCGAACCGCACGGTCCGCGTAGAGCTGCTCGAGGGCATCAAGGGGTTCGACGACGCTCCGGTCACCCCGTGGACGCTGACTTTCAGCGTCGCGTTCTGACCGACTCAGGGGACGACGCGGAACCCGGTCAACTGCTTGTCAGTGCCTTGAGTGACCTCGATGGCGTAGTCGGCGGGCGCGAGCGGCGCCAGCGACGCGTCCACCACGATCCATTGAAACGCGCCGGTCGGGTCCGGGCGTGCCGACACCTGCACGGGGATCGCCAGGGGGTTGCCCGAGCGGTCGAGCAGCCGCGCGACAGCGGGCGCAGCCGTCGTCGTCGCCAACTCCAGCCGGATTCTTTCGCTCCTCTGAAACCGCGGGTCGGCGGTCCGGCGGTGCTGCAGCCCCGTCGTCGGTCCGCGACGCCACATCACGGCCTCGCTGAGAGCCGCGGGCTTGTCGAGTACGACCCTCGCGGTATCGCTCAGGCTGAGCGTGTTGTCTGCGTCCGACTTGAGACGGACGCGGACGGCGTACTCACCCGCTGGAAGGTCGCCCGATTCCGGAACGTCGAACGAGAACGGGCCCTCTGAGGTCTTCACATCCAGCGTGCGGGCCATGATCTCCTTGCCGTCGGCGGCCACGACGACGACCTCGGCTTTGGCGCTCGCCGTCCAGGCCAGCTCGCGCCGCGTCCGGTAGTCCAACTCGCCGACGACCCAGAACGCGCCGGACGCCGCCCCCCCGGATCCCGGCCGTACCCAGGACGAGGCACGAATGCGGAACAGCGAGCGTGCGCTGACTCCGACGACAGGTGTCAAGGCCGACGAAACCGGGCTCGGCCGCTCGGCCGCTCCGGGGGTAATCACGTCGTCGGCCGTGCGGCCGCGATAGCCACGGCGCGCGCGAACCCGCACGCCCGGACGCTTCACGCGGACCGTGATGTTCCTGAAACGGCCATCGAGCTTCGAGTTCGTCGAGTTGTAGCCGAGCAGATAGTAGGACGACAGATCCGCGACGATTCGCTGGAGCGCCCCGTCGATGTTGTTCGTGTTGACGATCCAGGTGCCATCCGTGTAATCGGCGAGGAATTTGAGGCCATCCTGCCGTTCGCGAAGGTTAGCCCCGTCCTGACGAAGGGAGGGCGGCGCATCGGGACCGACAGGAGCGTCGAACACAACCAGGCCACGCGCATACACCGGGTAGAAGGTGAGGTTGTCGCGATTGGCCAGGTCGGTGAGATCCCGCAGGCGCTGCGTGTGGTCGAGACTTGCGAGGGTCAACCGATCCGCCTCGCACTCGACGCTGACTCCTCCCGAGTTGATGCCCGAGTTCATGCCAGACAGCTTGTAGTTTGGACCGAAGAGGCGCCAACCTTCGGTGACTGTCAGCACGGCCTTGCGCCCCTCGCGCAGCCCTCCAAGGTGTTCGATGAGATCCTCGAGCGCATCGAGCGTCAGCTTTTCGCGCCGGCGTTCCTTCATTTCGGGCACCGGGCTCCCCTGGAAGAGGCCGTAGCACTGTTCGTAGAGCAGCTCCTTCGGGTCCTTGTCTCCAGCCGTGCGGCCCCGCCGGCCCCACATCCACTCGGCCTGCATGATGTTGGAAATGACAGTCGTCTTACGGCCGAGCGCGATTGAGCTGGCGTCCATCTCCGGCGTCATCAACGCCACCAGGTCGTCGGGGCCGAGGAGCCGATCCAGGAACTTGATGAGCGGCAGCCGCATGTTTGCGGAGCCTTCTATCGTGGTGTGGTAGGTGTCCAGGAAGATGACGAACACGCGCGCACGGGGATCGGCCGCCCCCTGGCGGCTTTGTTCGAGCGTGTCCGGCTCCCTGCGTTCCTCCTGCGTGGCCGGGCGGACCTTCACGTACTCGAACGCGTCGATGGTCTGACGCACTCCGTCTTCGAGAATCTCGACTTCGTCGCGGGTCAGGTCCTCGACACTCTTCCCGTCGGCGGAGGCGTACATGTCGACGTGGATGAAGTTGGCGCCGGCGCGAAATGTCGGCTGGTCCTGCGCTTGCAGCGCGATCGTCGCGAGCGCGATGAGGGCGGCAAGTGAAAGTCTAGACACGGGCACCCGCGAGCAGGCTAGCAAGGCAAGTCTACCCTAACTGCCGGAGCGCCCCGATTTCTCCACGGACCCGCTCGATCAAGGCGTCGCGGTCGTCAAGGGTCAGGCCCTCGGTCGGCAGAGCCTGTCCTATTCGGACGCTCACCGTGACGGGCCGCACGAAGGCACTCCCCTTTCTCATGGCGTCCCGGCCCCCCGTAACCGCAACGGGCACGATGGGAACCTGTGCCTCGATGGCCATGATGAATCCTCCCTTCTTGAACGGGAGCAGCTCACCCGTCCGGCTCCGCGTCCCCTCCGGAAAAATCAGGAACGAGCGGCCCGCCTTCAGCGAGGCGGCGCCGCGCGTGATCGACGCCGCCGACTTTTCGCGATCGGCGCGATCGACTGGCACGAACCCCCCGATGTCGAACAACGTCCCCATCACCGGGAATTTGTGGAGTTCGGCCTTGTAGAGCACGCGGAGACGGGGATGCAGGACCTTGAAGAGCACGGCTGGATCGACGTTGCTTTCATGATTCGAGCAGAACACGACGGCGGTGGTCGAATCGGGCGCCCGGCCGGCCACCCTGTAGCGGATCCCTGCGAGTGCCAGGGCGAGCCACACGCCCCAATGCCCCAGGATGAACACGCCGTTGGTCCACCGCAGCAGACCTCCCAGTACGAGCGCCAGCGGCCCCGCCACGGCGATGTAGCTCAGAATGGCGATGTAGGCGACAACGGAACGAACCGCGATGAGCATCCTCTGTGGGCTACAGGCTACCGGCTACCCTCTAGAGTTCCAGTACAAAAAAACGCCCGGACCATCGGTCCGGGCGTCAAAGAAGCAACCGGGAAGAGCGACTAGGACGCTCGAGCCGCGCGGCGCGGAGCAGCCGCCATGACCATCGGCGCCTTCACCGGCTTCGCCTTGGTCCTGGCTGTGGCGCGCGCCACGTTGCGTGCCTTGACCATGAAGCAGCGTTCGAGCGCGCGGTCAACTTTGGTCTCGACCTCCGGCGCCTTCTCGCGCATCACCTCGGACACCTCCGAGATGATCAGCGCCTTGGCGCGATCGAGCATCCGCTTCTCACGAAACGAGAGGCTCTTCGACTGCGCCAGGAACGTCAGGCTCTTCAGGACGTCGGCCATGTCATAGATCGACCCGGTCCGCATCTTGTCGGAGTTGTCCTTGAACCGTCCCTTCCAGTTCTGGTGATTGTCGATCCGGCCGTCGCTGAGAAGGTTGAACAGACGATCGACTTCGTCGTCGGTGATCGCCTTGCGCAGTCCTACGTTGTCGACGTTCGCAACCGGCACCAGCACGGTCGTGTCGTTGGAAACGATTCGCAGATGAAAGAACCCACACGTGGTACCCAAAATAGTCTTTTCTTCGATCCGTTCGACGATGCCGAGTCCATGGTTCGGGTAGATGACCTTGTCACCTAGCTGAAATGTCACGTTGCCCCCGTTGCAGGAAGGTTGGTCCTAGCGGCCGATGCTGGGAAATGCAGTGATGAGTATAGCTCACTCGCCGGGGCGGATCAACGGAAAATGCCCAAAAAAGGCCCGGTTTAGGCACTTCAGGCCGCGCAATTGCCCGTTGGGCGGGGCGGCCCGGGATTTGTCCGAGGTCGCCCGGTTAACTCGCTCGTAGCGCAGGACTTGAGTCGAAGCCTCGACCGGGACCTCGCAGGGCCCTGAAGTAGAATCCCTCGCCATGGGCCTGCGACTTCCAGGTCTCGTGGGCGTCAGCCTCATCGGCAGCCTGTGTATGGCTCAGTTGGCGCCCGGCCAGAGCCGCAGTCTCGCCCCCCACGTGGCCACGCCGCCCGAGGTCGTCGAGCGCATGCTGAAGCTGGCCAAGGTGGGGCCCTCAGACCTGGTCTACGACCTGGGGTGCGGCGATGGCCGCATCGTCATCGCGGCGGCCCAGAAATTCGGCGCCCGGGGGGTGGGGGTGGACATCGACGCCGGCCTGATCAGGCAGGCGGAAGCGAATGCAAAAGCGGCCGGCGTCTCGCCCCGCGTCAGGTTCCGGGTCCAGGACGCGATGACCGTTGACGTGTCGGACGCCACGGTCGTCACGCTTTATCTCCTGTCGGCGTCAAACGTGAAGCTGCGGCCCATCCTCACCCGTCAGCTTCACAAGGGCTCGCGAATCGTCTCCCACAGCTTCGCGATGGGGGATTGGGAGCCCGACGTCGTGGACACGTTCACGGACCAGGGCGGCACCACGCGGACGCTGTATCTGTGGCAGGTTGACGGGAAGCCGAGACCCTAGGCCCTGGCCATTGCGAGCTCGACAATCTCCTCGACCAGCTGCGGATAGGTCTTGCCGGCCTTCCTGGCCGCCATCGCGAACTCGGCCTTCGAGCTGAGCCAGGGGTTCGGGTTGACCTCGATCACGTGTACCCGGCCATCAGCCTGCAGCCGCATGTCCACGCGGCCGTAATCCCGCAGCTCCAACGCCTGATAGGCGGCGACGGCGGTCTGCTGAAGCGCGAGCACGTTCTCTTCGGGAAGGTCCGTTGCCACGGCCGACTTCGTGTCGCGGTAGGCCTTAGTGCCCTTGCCCCATTTCACTTCCGCCGACGCGATGCGAGGCGTGCCGTCGGGAAGCTTGGACAAATCGAGCTCCACGACCGGCAGCGCCGCGGGCTTGTCGTTGCCGATCACGCCGACATACATTTCCCGCCCTTCGATGTACTCCTCGATCAACACTGGCGAATCGAAATTGGCGTGCAGCCAGTCCATGCGCTCCATCAGCTCACGGATCGAGCTGACGACCGCGCTGAATTCGATGCCGATCGAGCCGTCCTCGCGGGCAGGCTTGACGATGACGGGAAACTGCAGGTCGTGCGAGAAGTCGAGGCGGCCGCGGAACGACTTGGCGAACACGGGTGTGTGGATGCCATGAAAGGCGAAGATCTTCTTCGCAATCGCCTTGTCTTGCGCGAGCATCAGGCCATGAGTGCCGGAACCCGTGTATTTCTTTCCAATGAGCTCCAGGAATCCCGCAATCTTGAAATCGGCCGTGTCATCGCCAGCAAACGACTCCGTCAGGTTAAAGACCAGATCGCATTCCAGCTTCGCAAGCGCGAGCAGGCTTTTCGGCGTTCCATCGAGTTCGTGCAACGTCGGTTCGTGACCGAGCTTCTCGAGCGCTTCAGCGACCTCTTCCTCGACTTCCTTTTTGTCCAGACTCCGCGTGACGGGGGCCTTGTCGGGGGAGGCGGCCTGATCGTCGGATTCGTCCACGAGCACACGGTCGTACAGGACGACAATCTTGAGTTTGCTCATCGATGATCGAGCTAACTTTACACTTCTACCATGCGTTTCGTCATGACGCCGGTCGGATCCGCCGGCGATGTCCATCCATTCGTCGCAATCGGACGGGCGCTGCGCTCGCGCGGCCACGAGGTCGTCGTCGCGACGGCGGAGCCGTTCGGCAACGCCGTCCGGAGGGCTGGCCTGGGGTTCCATCAGACCATCTCCGCCGACGAATTCGACGCGGCGGTGAAGAACCCCGACCTCTGGCATCCGTATCGCGGACTGCGAGTCGTCCTCGGTGAGGTTGCATCCAGGCTGCGGCCCGGTTACGAGCACGTGAAGGCCCTGTACGAGCCGGGACGGACGGTGCTCGTCGGCCACTCGATCAGCTTCTTCACCCGCGTGTTCGAAGAACTGCACGGCGCGCCCGCGGCAACGCTGCATCTGGCGCCATCGGTCTTCAGGTCCGACTACCAGCAGCCTGCATACGCACCGGGCCTGGACGGCTCGACGTGGCCTCGCTGGATCAAGCGCAGCGCGTGGTGGACGATCGACCGATTGATGGTGGATCCGCCGATTGCTCCCGCGTTGAACGCATGGAGACGCGACATGGGACTGCCTCCCGTAGACCGTCCTTTTCGTGACTGGATACATTCGCCGCGACGGGTGGTCGGCCTCTTTCCGGACTGGTTCGGGCAGCCCCAGCCCGACTGGCCGAAGGCCCTTCGTCTGACCGGCTTTCCGCTGTACGACGAATCGGACCACGCGGAGGTCCCGATGGGAACGTCGCGTTTCATGGACGCCGGCTCTCCTCCGATCGTCTTCACTCCCGGCTCGGCGAACCAACAGGCCGCGGGGTTCTTCAGGGCCGCCGTCGACGCGAGCGCGCGCCTCGGACGCCGGGCGCTGCTGCTCACGCGATACCCGGCCCAGCTTCCGCCGCTGCCGCCGTTCGCCCATCACGAGTCCTTCGTCCCGCTTTCGAAGGTGCTTCCGAGGTGCGCCGCGCTCGTTCACCACGGGGGCATCGGCACGCTCGCCCAGGGTCTTGCGGCCGGCATTCCGCAGTTGACGATGCCGATGGGGTTCGATCAGCCGGACAACGCCACGCGGCTTCACCGGCTTGGCGTGGGACGCTGGATTCGACCGTCGAAGTTCACCGGGCAGCCTGTCGCCGACGCGCTTCACGAGCTGATCGAAGACCCGCACACCAGGATGCAGTGCCGGCATTGGGCGAATCGGATGGGCACGGGCGCGGCGCTCGACCAGACATGCCGTCTGCTCGAGGAGCTTGCATAATGGATGGCTCATGACGGCCGACTACGAGAAACTGGGGCTGTTCTACCTCGGACGGCGGTACGACCTGTCAGCGGGCGCCCGCCTGCCGGATCCCGTTCTCTACGACTCGAAAGACCTGCTCACGCACGCCGTCTGCGTCGGGATGACGGGCAGCGGCAAGACCGGTCTCGGGCTCGGCCTCATCGAGGAGGCGGCCATCGACGGCATCCCTGTCGTCGCGATCGATCCCAAAGGCGACCTGCCCAATCTGCTCCTCACGTTTCCGAATCTGCTGCCGTCGGATTTCGCGCCCTGGGTAGATCCAGCAGAAGCCGTGCGGCGGAACGTGAGCGTCGAGGCGCACGCGGCCGAGATCGCGCAGCGCTGGAAGGACGGACTCGCCGACTGGGGCCAGGACGGCGGCCGCATCAGCCGGCTTCGCGCCGCCGCCGACATACGCGTGTATACACCCGGAAGCCGCGCGAGCACGCCGCTGGCCGTTCTGGGATCGTTCGGACATGCGCACCACGAGACAGGAGAAGACACGCAGGCTCGGATTGCAGCCACTGCCGCGGCTCTCCTCGGCCTGGTCGGGATAACGGACGTCCAGCCCCACAGCCGGGAGCAGGCGCTGCTCTCCGCGATCCTGGCGAGCCAGCCAGCCGGCGACGCGGGCAACCTCGCGTGGATCGTCCAGCAGATCCAGCGGCCTTCCTTCGAGCGCGTTGGCGTGCTGGACCTCGAGACGTTCTATCCCGCGCGGGAGCGGCAGGATCTGGCACTCCGGTTCAACAGCGTCCTGGCGTCTCCCGGATTCGATCTCTGGAGCACGGGCGAACCGCTCGACATCGGGTCGCTGCTCTTCACGCGCGAAGGCCGCCCGCGTGTGGCAATCGTGTCGATCGCGCACCTGGACGAGTCGCAACGGATGCTGGTCGTGTCGCTCGTGCTGAGCGCCGTGCTGCAGTGGACCCGGCGCCAGAGCGGGACCGGATCGCTGCGGGCGCTGGTCTACCTGGACGAAGTGTTCGGCTACCTGCCGCCCGTGGCCAACCCGCCGTCGAAGGCGCCGCTTCTCACGCTCCTCAAACAGGCTCGCGCCTACGGCGTCGGCATCGTACTGGCGACGCAGAACCCCGTGGACCTGGACTACAAGGCGTTGTCGAACACGGGGACGTGGTTCCTCGGAAAGCTGCAGACCGAGCGCGACAAGGCGCGCGTGCTCGACGGGCTCGAAGGCGTGGCCGGCAGCCTCGATCGGCAGACGCTCGACAAGACCCTGTCAGCCTTGCCGGGACGCGCGTTTCTCATGCACAACGTTCACGAGGGAGCGCCGGTCGTGTTCCAGACACGATGGGCGTTGTCGTACCTCAAAGGTCCGATGGGACGCGAAGATCTGCAGCGCCTGGCGGCGCCCGAGGAGGCGGCGGTTCCTTCGCGGCCGGCGTCACCTGCGGCGCACCAGGCGTCGCCCAAGCCGGCCGTGCCCGCCGGTGTCCCCGAGTACGTACTCGCGGGGTCGAGTGAGACACCGACTGGGTTTCAGCCCGTGCTCTACGGCGTGTCGCGCGTCCATTACACCGACACGAGGCGAGGCATCGACGTCGCGAGGAGTGTGCAGGCCACGGTGCCGTTCGGCCATGGGGCAATCCCGATTGACTGGGACCAGGCCGACGCCGCCGCGCCGCCTCCAGACGCTCTCAAGGAACCGAAGTGGATGCCCGAGGCTGCACGCTGCGAAGCGCCGCCCCCGGCCGCGCTCGATCCGAAGCGATACGTCGAGTGGAGCCGGGACTTCGCCGACTGGATCGTGCGCACGCAGCCCTTGAAACTGTTCTCCGTTCCCTCACTCAAGCTGATGTCCGAGCCCGGAGAGACGGAGCGCGATTTCAGGATCCGCGCTCAGCAGGCCGCGCGGGAGGCCCGGGACGAATCAGTCGGACGGCTGAGAGAGCGCTATGCCCCGAAAGTCGCGCGCTTGACGGAGAAGGTCGCGCGGGGCCGTGAGCTGGTGGACAAGGAACAACAGCAGGTTCAGCAGCAGAAACTGCAAACGGCCGTATCCTTCGGCGCAACGATGCTCGGCGCGCTCATGGGCAGGAAAACGGTCTCCGTCTCGACGCTCGGACGCGCAACCACGGCCGCGCGCGGCGTCGGACGCTCGATGAAGGAAGCCCAGGACGTCGCGCGCGCGCGCGAACGACTGCAGGAGGCCGAGGCGGATCTGGCGGCCGCCGAGGCCGAATTACGGGACGAGATCGCGGCGCTCGAGCACGGCCCGGATGCCGCGGCAATCGACGTGATCGAAATCAAGCCGAAGCGCGGCGGCGTTGACGTCCGCCTCGTCGCGCTCGCCTGGAAGGGGATCGACTAGCGTGCGACGGGCTACCGGCTAAGCAGAGCACTCGCCGTCCATGACCTCCGGCGTGAAGGCCTGTGTCTCGGCGAGATCGACGAAGTCCTGTTCGGTTGCCTCGTTCGGCAGAAGCGTCGCGAGATCCTTGAGGGCGTCGGTCGCCATCGACGCGGGGACACGACGGAAGAAGGCGCCCAGTTCTTCGCTGCCCTGCCGATGGTCGCGGTACAGCAGCAGCAGTCGATCGACGGCGTCCGACAGACGGTGGACGGGCACCTTCGACACGACTTTTCCGAAGTGCGCCACGCCTTCGTCCGTGCACCCCCCGCCGACGAGGACGAAATACTGCGGCACCGCGCGGGCGCCGAGCTTGCGCACGCTGCCCTGGAACCCGATCGACGCGATGTGGTGCTGGCCGCACCCGTTCGGGCAGCCGCTGATCTTGATGTTGCCCGACGCCACGAGGTCCACCAGGTCCGGACGAACGTTCAAGTGCTCGGTCAGCTCGCGCCCCAGGCCCCGAGATTGCGTCACGGCAAGACGGCAGCTTTCGGCGCCGGGGCAGCTGACGATGTCGGCAAGCGTTCCGGCGTCGGGCGCGCCGAGGCCGGCCGCCGCCAGGCGATGGTAGAAAGGCTCGACCGAGGCGGCTTTCACCCAACGGAACAGCACGTTCTGCCCGACGGTCAACCTCATCGTGCCGTCGCCGTAGGCTTCGCCAAGATCCGCCAGCACCCGCATCTGTCCCGCGGTGAAGTCGCCGAGAGGCAGCCGCACGGTGACGTGGCAGTAGCCGGCCTGCCGCTGCTTGCTGACGTTGCTCCGCATCCAGCGGACGAACGCGTCGGGCAGCGGCTGCAGCCGCACCGTACCGGGGAGGATTCCCGGACCGGTCACGGGCGTCTTTGACGCCGCCGCCACGGCCTGCAGCGTCGGAGGCTCCGCGGGAGTCCAGTCGGGCGCTCCCTCGGATCGTACGGCGTCAGGATCGAACGGCAGGCACGCGCCTCCTTCATGCCGGAACTCCTCCAGGCACTCCTCGACGCGCGCGCGGAACTGCTCCCAGCCGAGCGACCTCACCGTGAACTTCATGCGGTTGCGCTGGGGGTGCTTGTAGTCGCCAAACCGGTGGAACACGCGCAGCACGGCCTCGGCGACGTTGAACATCTCGCCGACCGGCAGGAACTCGTAGAGCACGTATCCGGACACCGGCAGGATGGACGTGCCGCCGGCGATGGTGACGCGGAATCCGCGCTTCCCCTCCACGATGCGGGCGCGCCAGCCGATGTCGTGAATCGAGGCGAGGGCGTGGTCCTCGACGCACCCCTCGAAGGCGATCTTGAACTTTCTCGGCAAGACGGACGCGAGCGGATGCCGGAGGAAGTACCGCGTCAACGCTTCAGCGTACGGCGTGACGTCGAAGATCTCGGTCTCGGACGTTCCCGCGTACGGGCAGCCCGTGATGTTGCGGACCGAATTCCCGCAGGCCTCGCGCGTCGTGAGGCCCTCGGCGGCGAGCTCGCGCATCACCTCTTCGACGACGTCGAGCTGGACGAAGTGGTACTGGATGTTCTGCCGCGTGGTGACGTGGCAGAAGCCGCGGGAATAGCGGGTCGCGACGCCGGCCAGCGCACGCATCTGCGACGCGGTCAGAATCCCCTGCGGGATCTTGATCCGCAGCATCTGCACGTTGTCCTGACGCTGCCCGTAGGTGCCGCGCACGAGCCTGAAACGCCGCCATGCTTCCGGGGTGATCTCGCCGCGCTCGTATTTCCCCAGCACCTCGACGAACTCGTCGATGTCGTGCTCCTCGGCGAAATCGAGACGCGCACGGCCAAGCGCCTTCGAGTCGTCAGCGACGGCCATACTTCACCTCATCGGCCGGGGGACGTACGCGTCCCGCAGCCAGCACCTCACGAATGGATACCACTTCCCCGACCACGATCACACCGGCCACGCCCTCGGGCGGCGTCTGGGCTGCCAGTTCTTCCAGCGTACCCGTCCACACCCATTCTCGCGGCGTCGAGACACCGCACACAATGGCCGACGGCGTCCGGGCCATCCACCCGTGTTCAACAAGCCGCCGGGCGATCTCGTCGCGGGCCGCGAGCCCCATCATCACCACCAGCGTCATACTGCCCGGGCGGACCGAGGCCAGCGCCTCGTTCAAGCCATCTCCCGTCTGGCCGGCCAGCACGAGAAACCCGGACGCCATTCCGCGGTGCGTGACCGGAATGCCGGCCAGCTCCGGGCCGGCAACAGCCGTGCTGACGCCGGGGACGACCTCGAAGGGAATCCCCGCAAACGCGAGGGCGAGCGTCTCCTCGGCCCCCCTGCCGAA
>DASTDQ010000847.1:0-6551 GCA_035710305.1 Vicinamibacterales bacterium
GTGCAGCCGGGCTTCAAGTTCTCGAATGTGCCAGAAGGCACCGTCAGCTTCGCGATCATCTTCCACGATATCGACGTGGCGATCGGCGGGAACACGGACGACGTGCTCCACTGGATCGTGTGGAACATTCCCGCGGCGGCAGGCGGCATTCCGGAGGGCAAGCTGCCAGACGGCTCGGTTCAGGGCGCGAACATCACGAAGCAGAATGCCTACTTCGGCCCCGGCGCGCCGGCCGGCCCTCGCTATCACCATTACGTCTTCGAGCTCTACGCGCTCAACGCCATGCTGGATCTGCCACCCACGTCGGGGCGTGTCGATCTGTTGAAGGCGATGGAAGGCAAAGTGGTCGCCAAGTCGGCGTATGTGGGCCGGTTCCGCGGCGAGGCGCCGCCGGCGAAGTAAGTGCCTGGAGTAGAGAGGGACCATTCATGAAAGCGTTGACCCTGGCAGGTCTCATCGTGGCGGCGTGCTCGCTCGCCGCCGTCGCGCAGACGCCGGCGCCGTGCGCCGCCTCCGGAAGTACGCAGTTCGTCTGCGGCGTGCAGGCACCGGAAGATCTCGTCGTCCTGCCGGGGGCGCAATGGGTCGTCGCCTCGGCGTACTCCGGAAGCGGCGGCGTCTATCTCGTCCGCGTCAGCGACAGGACGGCTATGGTCGCCTACCCGGGCGCCTCGCCCAGGGAGCGGCTCGACGCCAAGACCTACAACTCGTGTCCCGGTCCTCCGGATGCCGCCTTCAAGGCGAAGTTCCAGACGCACGGTCTTTACCTTCAACCCGGCAGCAACTCGGTCCATCGGTTGTACGTCGTCGTCCACGGCGGGCGTGAAGCGGTGGAGGTCTTCGAGGTCGACGCGCGTCCGCAGACGCCGACGCTGACGTGGATCGGGTGCGCCGTGGCGCCCGATCCGATCGGGCTCAACTCGGTCAGAGCCCTGCCTGACGGCGGCTTCGTGGCCACCAATTTCCTTCCGCGCGGCAGCAACATGAAGACCCTGCAGTCGGGCGAGAAGAATGGCGAGCTGTGGGAGTGGCACACCGCCTCGGGCTGGCAGAAGGTTCCAGGCAGCGAGGCCTCCGGCGCCAACGGGCTCGAGTTCTCGACCGACGAGAGTCGGTTCTACGTCGCGTCGTGGGGCAGCCAGTCGTTCTTCAGGCTGGTGTGGCCCTCCGCGTCCGGAAGCCAGGCGCTTCAGGCCACGCGGGCGAAGTCCACGCCCGCGCGCGAAGAAGTCCCATTGGGGTTCCGCGTGGACAATATCCGGTGGTCGAGCGACGGCTCCATCCTGGCCGCGGGGCAGGGAGGCGCTCCAGGTGGGCCGCAGGCGTCCATAGTCGTCAAGATCAATCCGGATACTCTCGCTGTCCGCGAGGTCGTCCGCCTTCCGAACGAGCAGGCCTTCGGGGCCGGCACCGTGGCCGTCGAAGTCGGCAAGGATCTGTGGATCGGCTCGTTCCGCGGAGACCGGATCGCGATCGTCCCGGCCGTGAAGTAAGCGATCTCAGCCGCGCGCCAACGCCCGGCGGACGGCCGCGACCGCGTCCTGATCGGCCGGGAACACGCCCGCCTCTTTCTGGGCGACGCGCTCGCCGTCCACCCACACGCTGAACTCGCCGCGTCCGCCCTCGACGAGCTCGGTGTCGAGGCCGGTGTCTTTCTTGATGAGCGCCGCCACACGGGCGGCATGCGGAAGATAGTGTCAGACCTTGCAGTACCGAATGCGAATCGCCGGCATGCACATCATCTTACCGTGAAGAGTCCCTTGACCAACCCGCGCCTCTTGCACATGATTCCCGCGTGACTCGATATCTGGTCGCAGCGCTCGTCGCGACGGCGCTCCCGGCAACGCCGTTGGAGGCCCAAACGGCCGACCGGGCCGCCGTCGATCAGACGATCGCGGCGGTGTACCCGAGCCTGGTTCGCATCTCGGCCGTCGTCGTGGACTATCGCGACGGGCGGGAGGTGAATCTCGAGGTATCGGGGAGCGGCACGATCATCACGCCTGACGGGTTCGTCGTCACGAACCATCACGTCGCCGGTCGTGCACGGCGCATCGTATGTACGCTGGCTGACAGGCAGGAGGTTCCGGCCGATCTCGTCGGCACGGATCCGATGTCGGATATTGCCGTCCTGAAGCTTCGGCCCGCGACGCCGCGAAGCTTTCCCGCGGCGCGCTTCGGCGACTCCTCGACGCTGCGGCGAGGCGATCCGGTGCTCGCCATGGGAAGCCCGCGCGCGCTGTCGCAGTCGGTGACGCTCGGGGTCGTGAGCAACACGGAGATGACGATGCCGGGCCAGTCGAGCCTCGATCTCGACGGTGAGGATGTCGGCATGATCGTCCGCTGGATCGGTCATGACGCGGCCATCCATCCGGGGAACTCGGGCGGTCCGCTCGTCAACCTCTCGGGCGAGATCATCGGCGTCAACGAAATCAGCCTCGGCCTCGGCGGCGCGATTCCGGGCAACCTCGCCAGGAGCGTCGCCGAGTCGCTGATGAAGACCGGCCGCGTGACGCGCAGCTGGACGGGCTTCGAGGTGCAGCCGCTCGTCGGCCGGCTTCAGGGCGGCTCGCCGGGCGCGTTGATCGCGTGGGTGGCCAGCTCGTCGCCAGCATCGGAGGCGAAGCTTCAGGCGGGCGACGTCCTGGTTCGCGTCAACGAAACGCCGATTGATGCGAGATTCGCCGAGCAGCTCCCGATCGTCAACCAGGTCCTGTTCGGGCTCCCGATTGGCAAACCGGCGCGGCTGGCCGTGCGCCGCGGGTCCGGCGACATCACGGTCTCGCTGACGCCGGTCGATCGCCCGCCGGCGTCGTCGATTCCGCGCGAGATCCGCCAGTGGGGAGTCGTCGCCTCGAACATCACGCCGTTCGAGGCGCGCGGGCTTGGACGAACGGCGAACGACGGCGTCCGTATCGTCAGCCTGCGCCGCGGGGGTCCGGCCGAGCAGGCCAAGCCTCCGATGCTGCGCGACGACGTGATCGTGCAGGTCGAAGGGCGCCGCGCGGGCTCGCTTGCGGAGCTCGAGGCGCTGGTACGCGAACTGGCCGGGGGACGCGATCGCGCGAGCATGCTGGTCACGTTCGAGCGCGGCCACGAGCGCCGCCTGACGGTGATCGAGGTGGCCGGCGACCGGCCAACGGAGGCGCCGCCCGCAGAGGCCAAGAAGGCGTGGCTGGCGGTCGAGACCCAGGTATTGACCCCTGCGCTGGCCGATCGACTCGGCCTGAAGGGCCGCACCGGCGTTCGCGTGACGCACGTCGCCGATTCGACGCTGCCGCTTCGAGTAGGCGATGCGATTCTCGCGATCGACGGACAGCCGGTGCGCGCGACGGCGCCGACCGACGAAGAAGTCTTCGAAACCACGATCCGGCGATTTGCGATCGGCGCGACCGTCAACCTGACGGTGAGCCGCGAGGGCATGGAGCTGACGATGCCTGTCGTTCTCGGATCGTCGCCGGCGCTGGCGCGTGAAATGAAACGCTACGAGGACTCTGACTTCGGCTTCCGCGTGCGCGACATCGCCGACAGCGACCGCAGCGATCCGCGCTGGGACGCGCGCAGCACCTCCGGCGTGCTCGTGGACAACGTCAGCCAGGGCAGCTGGGCGTCTCTGGCTCAACTGGCGGGCGGAGACGTGATCCTGGCGCTCGACGATCAGCCGATCGCCGGTGTTGACGATCTCGCCGCTCGTTTCGAGGACGTGAAGCGCCGCCGGCCGGCATCGGTCGTGCTGTTTGTGCGTCGCGGCGTGAAGACGCTCTTCATCGACCTCGAGCCTGCATGGCGATAAGGTTGGGGGACATGCACCGATACACTGCGGCCGTCGTCTGTGTCTGCGCGTGCGCGTGGTCCGCGCCAGTTGGCGCCCAGACGCCGGAGGAGCGCGGCGCAGCGCGCGCGCTCATCGCCAAACAGGGTGATGCCGTGGTGACCGTTCTCGGGTCGGGCAAGGTGCGCATCACGCAGGGCGGCCGCGAGGTGCAGAATCGCGACGAGCGGATACGCGCCATCGCGACGGTGCTGGAGCCGTCGGGCCTGGCCGTGATGGCGCTCAGCGTGCTCGATCCGGGCGATCTTCTGCAAGGCACACTGTCGCGCGGCCGGCCGGCCGGTACGCCTCCGATCGCGGTGACGACCGAGGCGGCGGACCTGCGCTTCCGCCTGGCCGACAGCCGTGAGATCCCCGTACAGGTGGTCTTGCGCGACAAGGATCTCGACCTCGCGTTCCTGCGCCCGGTCGATCCTCCCGCCAAGCCGATGACCGAGGTCTCACGCGCGACGAGCAAGGCGTCGGCGATCGATCCCGTCGTGGTGCTCACGCGGCTCTTCGAGGTTGCGAACTGGCAGGTGTCTGCGTCGTTCGCGTCCATCATGGCGGTCGTCGAGAAGCCGCGGACCTACTATCTGCTCAACAGCGGAGGCTTCGGCTCCCCGGTCTTCGACGCGCAGGGTCGGTTCGTGGGCATCGTGGTCCGTCTGCGAACCGACGACGATCAGGGGACTGCGGGGGCGCCGCCGGTCGTGCTTCCGGCCGACGACGTGCGCGAGGTCGCCAGGCAGGCCAAGTAATTGGTCCTTGGTGCTTGGTGCTTGGTCCGTCCGTCCCTGGTCCCTGGTCCGTCCGTGGTTCCTGGACATAGGACCAAGGACGGACCAAGGCCCAAGGACGGACGAAGGCCTAAGGACCAAGCACCAAGGACTAAAACCAGCGGCTCGCGACGTGCGGGACGAGCGCGAAGAGCGCGAAGTGCGCCAGCCGGCCCAGGCTGCCGACGATCAGAAACGCCACGTATGAGATCCGCAGCGCTCCTGCGACGATCGAAATGATGTAGAAGGGCGGAAAGCCGGTCACGGCGCTCACGCCCATGATCAGGACGGAGGAGTAGGGGTGCCCCTGAAAGCGCCCTCGCCATCGCTCGATGGCCGAGGCGAACCGTTGCGCGCGCGGCACCCTGGCCGAGCGCGCCAACCAGTACAAGACGCTCTTGCCGACCATCTGCCCGAGCGCGACGGCGATGACGAGCGGGACGGTTGCGTCACGCCTGATCGCCACGGTCGACAGCAGCAGCAGCTCGGCGTTCACCCACGGGACGACGGCGCTGACGATGGCGCCGCCGAATGCTCCGAGGACGAGCCAGGCGACGGCGTCCGACTCGAAGAAGGGCATTGCGCGGTTACGGCACCCTCCACGACGGGTGGCTGCACAGTACCATGTACAGCAGCCAGGTCATCGCATACGGCGTCAGAAAGTGACGGCGCCGCTCTGTCCACTCCGTGAAGCGGCCGACCATCGAGGGGAACTTGCCTGGCGCGTAGTCGGGCCGCACCATCTTGAACAGCAACTCGAGGAGCATCCGCATGGTGCCGATCGAGGCGAGAAACAGGAACGGCTGGTGCACGTTCTCCACGTGGCCCGAGGCGACCAGCCCGCCGATCGCCCCGAATGTGGGGCTCTTGAAGAACTTGAGCCAGTGGAACCCCTCGATGGAGCCGTCCTTGTAGCCGCCGGCGATGGCTTCCCCGGTCCCGATGGCCAAACCGGTGAGCAGGCCCTTGACCGCCGCCGGCCACTCGTCCGGCAGCATCGTGCAGAGCGCCCAGATCCCCTGGATCGAGGCGAGGAACCCAATCCCGAGCGCCCACCGAATCCACGGGGTTGTGACCACTCCGTTGACACGGTGCATTTGCGTGGGGATGCGGTATCCGTCCTGCGGCTCCACGCGGATGAACAGCTTCCAGAGCTCGGTCACGATTCGCGTCAGGGCAAAGACGGTGAGGTAGAAGATGAACAGGCTCTGTTCCCGGGCCGCCGAAAACAGGACGACGAGGCCGACGGCGCACACCAGCGCAATCACCAGCTCGCGCACGAATCGTCGCAGGAGAAACGACTCGTGTGGCGAGTCCTTGTACGCGCCGTAGACGGCCCCGTGCAGGCCCGCCGCAAGCCCCAGCGCGGCGGCGACCGTCAAGGTCATCGAGTCGAGCCTCCTGGCGTGTCGTGTACGTGACGTCGGGACGTAGGTGTCAGAGCGGCGTGATCCTATCGTGAGGCGCGGGCGGCAACGGGCGGGCCAGCATACTGGGTTTGTACCACGGGACCCGCTCGCGTCTCCACCGAAATCCGCCCGCGCGGGGGGCCGCCGCGCGGCTGCCTGTTGAAATTCTACGATCCGTCCAGCATGATAGGCGCGTTCATGCCGAGGCCACGGATGATGCTCCTGCGTGTCTCGTTGGTTGCGCTGCTCGGAGTTGTCGCGGCCGCGCAGACCGATAGCCATCCTGAGTTGCTGGCGGCCATCCGCCGCGGATCCGTTCCCGACGTTCAGCGCCTCCTGAAATCTGGCGCCAGCCCCGAGGCTCGCGACAGCGACGGCACGTCGGCGTTGATGGCGGCGACGCTGTACAGCAACGCGCCTCTGATGGAGATCCTGCTCGAGCATGGCGCGGATCCGAATCGCACCGGCGCCGGCGGCACCACCGCGTTGATGTGGGCCGTCCCCGATCTCGGGAAAGTCCGCCTGCTTCTGGCGCGCGGCGCCAACGTGAACGCC
>DASTDQ010000848.1:0-4380 GCA_035710305.1 Vicinamibacterales bacterium
GTCGTCGCGATCGAGGCGCTGGCCTTCGAGTCTTCCGTTGCCGGCATTTCGCTGGCGCTGCACGGCGGTGTTGCGGCGGGACTGGCCGGCCTGGGCGATGCCCGCTTTGCCGCGCCAGGCCGCGGCGAAACCGTCGGCGCGATTGCGCTCTCGGCCGACGAAGTACCGTCTGAAAGCGACGGGCGCCTGTCGGGGCGTGCTCGATGGGTGGCGCCGCTCACGAGCGGCGGAGTCGCGATCGTCGGCGCGCGCGGCCGCGACGGCCTCATGGCGGCCGCCGTCGCACTCGACGGCCCGGGGATTACGGCGGAGCCGATCGAGACAGCCGGACTCTCGGGGCTGGTGTGCGGCCACGTGCTGTTCGCCGGGGCGCCGTCGATCGCGCTCGGGGCGACGATGCCATTCATGGCCCTCGTGCGGTTGCTGCTGACAGCGGCGGGCCTGGGCATAGGACGCCGCGCTCTGCACGAGGCGCTCACCGCGGCACGGGGTCATACCGGGAGAGGCGCCGGCGGCGAGCAGACCGTGCAGGGTCTGCTTGCCGACGCCGCCACGGAGCTCGACGCGGCGACGTTGTTGACGTGGAAGGCCGCGACCGCGTCCGAGCTGTCGCTCGCCGATGCGTCGATGGCCAAGTTGGCCGCGACCGAGGCGACGCAGCGCGCCGTGGCGCGGGCGACGCAGGTCGTGGGCGCCGACTCGTTCCGCAGCGATCACATCGTGGAGCGTCTGGCGCAGGACGTGCGCGCCCTCGAGCTGTTCGCGGGGCGGACCGAGGCGCTGCGCGAGGCGGTCGCGCTCGACACGCTCCCGCGCTCGTGAGCGCGCCGCCTACATCTTGTAGACGAAGGAAAACAGCAGGGCGAGGTCGTTCTTCTCGATCGTCGGGTTCGGCGGCTTGTTCTTGAACGTGTCGAGCGCCTCCAGCTTCAGCTGCGTGTGCGTTGACATCGAGACGGCGATGCCGATGCCGAGCGTGAAGAGGGAGTCTTCGAAGTCCGAGGTCTTCCACAGGCCGCTGAAGGCTTCGGTGAGCGTCGTGTTCGACGTGAGCGTCTGCGTGAGCTTCTGTCCCACGGCCAGCGCGCCGGAGCCGTTGACGTCCAGGCCGGCGTTCTTCTCCCACACTCCTCCGGCGCTTCCGTCCACCCCGAGCTGCGTCGCCATCGTGTCGATGACCTTGAACCCGACGCCGCCCGTGGGCGCGATCAGGTAGTCGATGCTCTTGAATTCGTCCTTCAGATACTGGTTCTGCCCGAACACGAACAGGCGCGGCGTGAGATGGTACTCGTCGCGAACGTTGACGCCGACGCGGTTTGCGGTCAGCTCGTCCTCGGTTCGTGCCCTCAGCGCAAGCGCGTCGGACTTGACCACGTGCCTGTTCGGCGGGTCCCAGGTGATGTCGTAGGCCGCGTTGAGCGATGACGTGTCCGAGTTGCCAGTGGTCAGCGCGGCGCCGGCGCCGGCGGTGACGGTCCAGATCTTCGGCGGGGGCGGCGTCTGGGCCGACGAGGGGACAGCGGACACAGCGGCGAGCGAGCAGAACGCAAGCGCGATTCGGACGGCGGACGAAGCGAAGGCGCGACGCACGAGTCAGTGCCTGGCGGCGGTCGTCAGCCGGTCTGCCGGCGAGTCGAGCGGCGCGCCGACGATGATGCGCATCATGCGGCGCAGGGGTTCCGCCGCGCCCCACAGCAGCTGGTCGCCGACGGTGAACGCCTGCAGGAAGTCGCCTCCCATCGACAGCTTCTTCAGGCGTCCGATGGGGACCTGCAGCGTCCCGGTGACCGCGGTAGGCGTCAGGCCGCGCAGCGTCGCGTGCTTCTCGTTCGGCACGACCGTGACCCAGTCGTTGGCGCCGGCGAGGAGCCGTTCGATGTCAGCCAGCGGCACATCGCGGCGCAGCTTCACCGTCAGCGCCTGGCTGTGGCAGCGCATCGCGCCGACCCTGACGCAGACGCCGTCGATCGGTATCGGCTGCGACGAGCGGCCGAGGATCTTGTTGCCTTCCGCCTGCGCCTTCCACTCCTCTCGGCTCTGCCCGTTGCCCAGGTCGGCGTCGATCCACGGCAGCAGGCTCCCTGCGAGCGGGTGCTCGAAATTGTCGATGGGGAAGTCGGGCCCGCGCTGCGTGGCGATCAGCGCGGCGTCGATGTCGAGGATCGAGGACGACGGATCGGCGAGCAGGTCGGCGACCGACGCGTAGGACCGGCCCATCTGCGACACCAGCTCCCGCATGTGCTTGGCGCCGCCGCCCGAGGCGGCCTGATAGGTCATCGACGTGATCCACTCGACGAGATCGGCACGGAAGAGGCCGTCCATCGCGATCAGCATGAGGCTGACCGTGCAGTTGCCGCCGATGTAATCCTTGATGCCCCCGGCGAGCGCGCGATCGATGACCGGGCGGTTCACCGGGTCGAGGATGATCACGGCCTGGTCCGACATCCGGAGCGCCCGCGCGGAGTCGATCCAGTAGCCGTTCCACCCGGCGCGCCTCAGCCGCGGATGAATCTCCGTGGTGTACTCGCCCCCCTGGCAGGAAATCAGGACGTCCATCGCCGTCAGCTCGCGCTCGTCGCGCGCGTCCTTGACGGCGGGCACGCGCCTGCCGATGTCGGGCGCCGCGGCGCCCGCCTGGGAGGTGGAGAAGAAGCTGGGTTCGACCAGGTCGAAGTCCCGCTCCTCGCGCATGCGCTGCACGAGGACCGAGCCCACCATGCCGCGCCAACCGATGATGCCGACTCGCATGTAAATATTGTAGCCGGTAGCCGGCGGCCCGAAGGGCTACGACAACAACTGCCTGGCAATCGTCTGCAATTGCAGGTTGGTGGTCCCCTCGTAGATCTGCCCGATCTTCGCGTCCCGATAGAGCTTCTCGACGGGGTAGTCCTTCACGAACCCGTACCCGCCGAACAGGTTGACGGCGAGCGACGTGACGCGTTCGGCCACCTCGGATGAGAACAGCTTGCACATCGCCGCCTCCTGGAGGAACGGCTGACGGGCGTCGCGCAGGCGCGCGGCGTTGTAGACGAGCAGCCGCGCGGCCTCGATCTCGGTTGCCGCCCGCGCGAGCTGGAACTGCACCCCCTGAAACGAGGCGATCGCCGCGCCGAACTGCTTTCGTTCCTGGGTGTACTGCACCGCGTGGTCGAACGCCCCTTGGGCGAGGCCGATCATCTGCGCGCCGATGCCGATGCGTCCTTCGTTGAGCGTTTCGATGGCCACCTTGTAGCCCTTGCCCACCTCGCCGAGCACGCGATCACGCCCGACCGCGCACTCCTCGAGAATCAGCTCGCACGTGCTGCTGGCCCGGATGCCGAGCTTGTCCTCTTTCTTTCCAATCGTGAACCCGGCCGCGCCGCGTTCGATCAGGAAGGCGGTGATGCCGCGATGCCCCTCGTCGGGATTCGCGTTGGCGAAGACGATGAAGAGGTCCGCCTCGGCGGCGTTGGTGATCCAGAGCTTCCGGCCCGTCAGGACGAAATCGTTCCCTCTCGGGACGGCGCGCGTGGCCAGCGCGAACGCGTCGCTGCCCGACCCAGCCTCGGAGAGCGCGTACGCGCCGACCGCCTTCTGCGCCAGGCGCGGCAGGAACTCGCGCTGCTGCGCCGGGCTGCCCCAGCGGAGAATCGCGTTGACGACCAGCGTGTTCTGCACGTCGATCAGCACGGCGACCGACGGATCCACGCGCGAAAGCGCTTCGACCGCCAGCACGGCGTGGAAGAACGTCGCCCCGCCGCCGCCATCCGACTCGGGGATCTCGATGCCCATGACGCCGAGCGCGAAGAGTTTGTCGATGAGATCCCGAGGCATCTTCGCCTCGTCGTCCATACGCCGCACCAGAGGGCGGACCTCGCGATCCGCGAACTCGAACACGCTGTCGCGGAACAGCCGCTCGTCGTCGGTCAGAGTCGTAAGCGCACTCGGCACGGCCCCTATGGTAGCCGGTAGCCCGGAGCCGGCAGCCCATAGACCGAAGCGTCCCACAACGCCTATCATCGGAAAGAGGGCACGACTCATGCTCAGCTCCCGAGCGGTTCCGGCGTTTCTGCTGTGTCTGGCGCTTGTCGGCGCCAGCCTGGTCGAGCCCGGCTCGGCGCAGCAGGGTTCGACGACGCCGCAGCCGGGGCAGGCCGAGGCCCCCGCGTCTCAGGCTCCGCCGCAAACAGGGGAGGCGCAGCCCCAGACTCCGGTCTTCCGCACGGGCATCAACTTCGTGCGCGTGGACGTCATCGTCGGCGATCGCAAGGACCAGCCCGTCACCGATTTGTCGCAGAAAGACTTCGAGCTGTTCGAGGACGGCAAGCCGCGGGAGATCGAGCAGTTCTCGCTCGTGCGCACCGACGGCAACCCGAGGCCGGGCGCCCCGCCGCCGCGCGC
>DASTDQ010000849.1:0-7536 GCA_035710305.1 Vicinamibacterales bacterium
GCCGGGCTCGCCATCGTGCATGCCGACGAGCGCGCGGACAACGACATCGTCAGCCTGACGATCTACGCGGCACGGAGGGGATGAACGTTCTAGACTGTGGCCGTGCGCTCATTACTGTTGGTCTTCGCGCTGCTCGCCCAGGCACCGGCGCTTCCTTCCGAGATCCCGCTGTTTCCGCTGCCTGAGACAACGCTCTTCCCGGGCGTGTCGAGGCCGTTCGTGATCTTCGAGCCGCGGTACCGCGACATGATCGGCGACGCCCTGAAAGGCGACAAGATCATCGGCATGGTGAGACTGCGTCCGGGATTCGAGAAGGACTACGAGGGCCGCCCGCCGATCTACGGCATCGGCTGCGCCGGCACGATCGAGAAGTACGAGCTGTTGCCCGACGGCCGGTACCTCATCCTGCTCCGCGGCCTCGCCACCTTCCGCGTCCTCAGCGAGGATCAGCGCAAGCCCTATCGCCTGGCACGCGTCGAGGCGGTGCCCGAGCTGCTCGGTGACGAGGACCGCGTCACGCTCGGCAGGCTGCGCAACCAGATCGAGGATTTGCTCTTCAAGATACTGCCGCTCGACGCCGAGCCCCCGGATCCCTCGCTCGACGACGCCGAGCTCGTCAACATCGTTGCGCAGAACCTGGAGATGCCGGAGGCAACGCGACAGGATCTCCTCGAGCGGCCGAACGCCCTCGAACGCGCCCGCGCGCTGGTGGCGCTGCTCGCAATCAAGTAGCGGCCAGTCGTAGTGTCCGGCTTCAGCCGGACCAATAATGTACGCTTCCCCACCTAGCTGAGCTGTCTGTTCGATCCCTCCTGAGCGGGCGTTTATATCAGTGGCAACTGAAAGCGGCGTCGGGGTGCGGGAGGGCTGCCATGAGAACAACCATTCGGCGACTCCTCGTTGGTTCGTGTCTCGCGTGGCCTCTGCTGGCCGGCGTCGAAGCGCGGGCCCAAAGCGGTCTCTCTGAGGCGATCCTGGCGCTCGCCAACGGACCGGGGAGCAGCATCCGGGAGGTCGACGGCCGCCTGTTCGGCGCGATCGTCGACGCCACGATCATCAATCGGAACAACGACGACAGCGACTTCGCCTTCGACGATGAGATCAACTTTCAGATCTCTCGGGGGAACGATTCGCTCGTATTCGACCTGGCCGACCGTACGCGAACCGGATTCGAGCAATGGGCGCGTGACCACGCGACGCAGCTGCTTCAAATCATTTTTCCTTCCAGTCTGTCGTCGGCGACTCTCGGCCGCGACGCGGCGCAGCTCTACGCCCAGCAGCTGATGCTCGCCACGATCCTCGATGTCGATCCTCCGGGCGAGCCGGGGTCCCCCCGCCGATCGCATGCGGGCGGCCTGGTCGAGTTCGAGTGGTTCGGGCAGGCCAACTCGCCCGGCGACCCCGGTGGCACGGCGTGGCAGGGTCTGTATTCGTTTGGCCGGTTCGTCTCGGTGCAGGGACGGTATGCGAGCCGGCGCGACGGTCTCGCGACGAGCGGGTGGGCCGCGTCGGCGGACTATCACCCGTACAAGGAGATCCCGGACCTCCCCGTGGTCCTGCGCGTCGGCGCCTCGGCGCGCGCCGGGTTTCTGTACTCCCGATCGTCTTCGCTGACGCCCTCCTCGAACAGCATCGATCTGGGGACGATCGACGTCGGCGGCGGCGGATGGGCGTCGGTGCGCAAGGACTTCGACCGGTTCCGTGTCGGCGGCGGAACGCTCTTTCAGGGAACACGCAGCACGGTGCCGTTCTCCAACGAGGAATGGGGCTTCATCGCGGAGCTCATCGAGGAGCGCGGGATGAGCTGGGATATCAGCTACGGCGGCACGATCGCCGTCGATACGACCAGGTCGGCTGCCGTGATCGGCAAGTACCTCGAGACGCGGCCCGTGGCCGCGAGCTTCGATCGGCCGGTGTTGAGGATGGGCCTCATCGGCTACTCGTTCGCGCTGGGTCCGGGCACGGCCCTGAACGCCGGCTACAAGATCGTGTCCAGCGGGGGCGTGCGATCGGGCGGCGTGTTCCTGCAGGGTCACTTCGGCTGGTAGGGGCGGCGGCCATGCAGGCTCGACGACGTCGTGTTCTGTGTGTGACGGCGGCGCTCGCCGTTCTCACGGCCGCCGACGCGCGCGCGCAGCAGGGCATCCCGCCGATGAAAGCGCGCGTGCTCGTCGGCGCGGCGGGGGAATTCGACGCCGACCTGCAGTACTACGATCCGTCCGATCTCTTCCTGCGCGTCAAGGACGCGCAGGTGCTGCCGTTCTGGGTCTCGGCGAAGAACGCGTCGCCGCAGCCGGCGCTCATCTCGCCGCGCGCGTTCACGCTCCGCGTCGGCAACGGAAAGGCCGTCACGCCGCTCGCGGCCATGGACGCGTCCGCCGCGGAAGACGCGCTGAAGAAGGCCACCAGCCTGAACCCGCTCCTCAGGATCCTGGCAGCGCAGGGTTGCGAGTACTGCCCCGACCCGCTGCGGCGCGCCTTTCGCGAGGAGACGGTGCGGCCCGGCGAGACGGTGAGCGGGTGGATCTATTTTCCGCGGCCGGCCGGCCTCGACTTCAACGGCTTCATGGAGTTCGTCTCCACGGGCCACCGGCCGTCACTTCTGCCAACCGCGTCGGTCGCCATCAGCGGTCCGCCGGAGGGGACGCGGGCCGGACCGCGCCTTCCCGCCGCGGTCGTTCGTGCCATCAACGCGGCGACCAAGATCGGGGAAGAGATCAGATACGGCTCACCCCCGTTCGAACGGAGCGTTGCGGTGCTCTTCGGCATCTCCGAGTACGACCGCCGCAACGATACCTGGGCGCACCGCGACCTGGAGAACATGTCGAAGGCGCTCACGGCTCAAGGATTCGATCCGGTCATCAAGGTCGCCAACAGGGATGTCACCGCCGACACGCTGCGCAACATCCAGGGGCATTTCAAGAACGACCTTCGGCCAGACGATCGGCTGCTCGTCTACTACTCGGGCCACGGCGAGCGATCTCCGAAGGGCGACACGGGCTACATCGTCCTCGCCGCCAGCAATCCTGGTGCGTCGTCCCGCAAGACCGACGTTTCGATGACCGAGTTCATGTCGTGGATGAGGAATCTGCCCGTGAAGCATCTGCTCGTCATTCTGGATGCCTGTTACAGCGGCCTGGCCATCGGCGACCGGTCGAAGGGTCAGGGGCCAGTCCTCGATGCTCTGACCCGCCAGCAGCTCTACGAGCTCAGCAGCCGGAGCGGCCGGTTCGTCATAACCGCCGGCGACGACGCGCAGCTCGCGCACGAGCACAACCGGTGGGACGGCGGGCTCTTCACGCGCGGACTGCTGCAGGCGCTTGCCACCCGCGATGGTAGCCGCCGGCCCGACAACAGGCTCGTCACCGCGTGGGAGCTCTTTGTACGCGCGAAAGAGTATGTCCGCGAGCAGGTCAGGACGTACCGGCTCAGCCCGCAGGCCCCTCTGTTTCGGGATCTGGGCGAAGCGCCGTCACCCGACCCGCCGCGTGTGGTGAGCAGGGGCGAGTTCGTCTTCGTCAACATGCCGTAACACAGGAGCCAGACATGTCAGAGATCCTCGGTGCCCTCCTGACGATGTCGGTGCTCGCGCTCGGCGCCGGTCTCACGTACCGGATGGTGGCGCGCGGCCAGACCCGCCGCCTCGCCCTGGCGGTGGTCCTCGGTCTCGCCATTGCCGTCGTCACGCTGATCGTTCCGGGGCGAGCCGAGACGAAGGGCGACATCAGCGAGATCGCCTCCGTCGTCTTCTGCTACCTGTGCATGCTGGCCGGCATGATGGCCGAGTATTTCTACAAGCAGGGCGAGCGAGGCAGACGGCGGTTCAAGTTCGAGCTCGTGACGTTCCTGATGCCGATCTTCGCGTCGCCAATCGTCTTCATCCCGCTTCTCACCCTGACGACCGACGATGCGCTGGCCGGCGGGGCATTCACGCGCGCGAAGCTGATGGTCTACCTCGTGGCGTTTCAGAACGGCTTCTTCTGGCGAAACTTTTTCGAGCAGCGCCGGCTGCCCCCCATTCCAGAGGTGAACCCGGGAACGTGAGGGATGCCCCCCGTCAGCGCACGCGGAGCGAGAGGCGGTCGGCTCGGGTCAAGAGGCGGGTCCCCGATCGGACCCGCCTCAATTCCCGACCGTGCGAGTCCTGACTCAGGGCGCAGTCGGCAACGATGCCGGATCGACGTCCGAAGGAAGGCAATGAGGGTGTCCGAATCCGCTGGGCATCGGCTCGCCGATGTCGTAGATGATGTTGTCGGGCCGATCGTCGTCACCGCTCACGCCGCCGGGCACGTGATCCAGGCCCAACGCGTCTCGGACCTTCCACGCGATGACGTGATCGGCGCACGATGTATCGCCGCTGACTCCGATCGCGCCGACGAGCGTGCCGTTCTCGTTGTAGAGCGCAAGGCCGCCGCCAAACACGTTGACCCCGCCAATCTTGCTCCCGACCATCGGATCTCCGGGGCCGCCATACGTGTTCGCGTTGCCGGCATACGCCACAGCCGGGTCGACTGGATTGCTGTGCTGCAGTCCGTACAGCGACCCGCCGGGCTGGACGGCGGTGTAGAGGTTGGCGGTCGACAACGCCAGGCCCGGAAGGCTGAAGGCGTTGGCCGTGTTGGCTTTCTGCGCCGAGATGACCCTGCTGCCTGGCCACTGCTCGCCGCGCCCGCCCGAACGCGTCACGATGCACACCTCGCCGCGACGGCTGATAATGCTCGCCCACATCGGGAGGTTGAAGCCCCCGTTGGCCCCGAGCACGCTCTGCAGCGTCGATGTCAACAGCGCGTGATTCGGCAGTCCCTGTGCCGAGCAGTTGGGAAGATCCTGCGCGGACGCAGACGAAGCGAGAGTGAACACCGCCAGTACCGTAATCAGTTTCAGTTTCATGGTTGACCTCCAGGACAGGCCGGCCCGAGTCGCTCGGGCCGTGTTTCTCCGCGCGCGTGACGAGAAAGGCGTACCGCACGCGTCGCCGGGAAGTATTATCCGATCGCGCGTCGGCGGGGTAACGGCCGTTTATCGTGAGGAAGATCGGACTCGCACTGACGCGACTTCAGACGCACCGGCAGCGACCGGAACTCGCTCCCCGTCAACGCACGTAGAGCGCGAGACGCGGAAACGCGAACCGCCCCGCGACGTCGTCGATGATGTTCACCTGGCAGGTGTAGAGACCGGGCTTGAACGCCTCGGCCGGCACCTCGAACTGGAAGAGGGCGGCGCGGCGGTCGGCCGCATCGAGGTCGGATCGCTCCACGAGCGGCGTCTCGAACACCTTCACGGCGCCGCGATAGAACGCGAGGCTCGTCTTGAGCAGGGCGGACCCGCCGTCAGCGACCTGCGGATCGTAGACCTCGTAGTAGAAATACATCTTCTGCGTGCGGTCCACGACGTGCGTGAGGCTCGGCAGCAGCTCGAGCCCCTCGCGGACGAGCGGGCTCGCCGATCGCTTGTCGCCGGCAGGACGGACCTGCGTGCTGAGCGTGACCGAGCTGACCTTGACCGGCGCCTGACGCAGGTCCGGCACGAACACGCCCGTCTCGAAGGAACCCATCCGGCCGTCCACGTTCTCGCGCACGACGACCTTCACCGCAAACCTGCCAGGCGGCAGCATGAGCCCGGATTGATAGAGGACCTGCTGCGTGGCAAGGCCCGCCGAGCCGCTCGAGGCAAGCGTGATCGTCTCGCGCATCCGGCCGACGGACCGTCCCTGTTCGTCGCGAATGAGACCCATCACGTCGAGGGTGTTTCGATCGCGCCCCTCGCGAAGGGCCGACCCGGGCACGGCGACCGAGAGCGGGATGTAGTAGCGGTCCGGCGCCATCCGGAACCAGCCCGCCGAGACGACGACGGGGAGGTCGGTAGCCGAGACGGGTGAGGTGAGCTGCTCCTGCAGTTGACGCTCGCGGTCCTGCCGCCCGGTGTGGCTGAAGTCGCGCTCGGCATAGTACCCGGCGCGATGATCGACGCGGAGGTCGGACCGTTTCACGCGAACCGAGATCCGGCGGAAGCGGCCGTCGTTCGCGGTGGCCGTGCTGTTGTAGCCGAGCAGGTAGTAGATCGAGGTGTCTCGCTGGACCTGCGCGAACGCGTCGCCGAAGTTGTTCGTGTCGGTGAAGGCGCGTCCGCCGGTGTCGGCCGCCAGGGTCTGCAGCGTCTCCTGGGAAGCGAACAGGCTGTTGAACTGCTGCTGTACGCCGCGTCCCGAGAACGCGCCCACGCCGCGCGCGCTCGGTCGAGACGCGTCACCGCCGGGCACCGTCGCCTGCAGCCCCCGCGTATCGACCGGATACAGAGACACGTTGGCACGCACGGCCGCGCTCGTCGCCGCCCGCAGCTCGACCTGGTTGTCGCCGCCGCTGCGCGACATCCCGCCGCTGAAGTAGAGCACCGACTTCTTCTGCTCGATCGTGCCGAGCATCTCCACGAGGGTCCGGATGGCGCGAAGGCGCGCGTCGTTGTTGAACAGGTCGTACTCGGCGCTCGTGGCCGCGGTTTCGGCCGCGGCCTCGTCGGTGGCGGCGGTCTCGGCCGCCGGCGTTTCGAACGCGACGCCGTCCACGGCGCTGAACCGCGCCATCGCCGACTTCACCTGCTCGCGGTCGCCGGTGAAGTCGGCGACGACGTTCAACGCGACATCGACGGTGGCCACGGCCACCAGATCCGCCTCCGCCATCTGCGTGTCGAGGTACTCGACCGCCGCCTTTCCGGCGCGCGTCAATTCCTCCGGCTGCATCGAACTCAGGTCGAACAACAGCACGATGAGCCGGCGCCCCGCGAGATCCTCGCGCTTGACTGGCTCGGGTTCGGGCGCCGGGGCACGCTCGGTCGTCACGTCCTGCGTTCCTACGGCGAGCACCGGCGGGCCCGGCGAGTCGGGCGCGCGTTCCGTCGTCACTTCCTCGACGTCGAACGAGACGATCTGCTGCGGCCGGTTGTCCTCCCGCACCTCGAAATCGGCGGCCGTCAGGCCGCGAACGGCGTTGCCGGACCGATCGCGGACCACCACGTCTACGACGACGAGGTCGACGTCGGAGCGGAAGACCGCGGCCGGGGCCTGCTGCTGCGCGCCGCGCGGAGCGGCCGCCGTCGTGATCAGCAGAGCGATGACGACCGCCAGCCTGACGCGCATCAGAACCTGAACCTCAGGTTCAGCCCGACGCTGCGCATCGGCCGGATCGACACGACCTGCCCGAAGGTCGGCGAGTTCACCGTCGTATCGATGCCGCCGAACCGGACGGTGTTGAACAGGTTGGTCCCCTGCACCCGGATCGAAATCGTCTGATTGTTCGTCAGCCGGACGTCGCGTCCGATCGACGCGTCGAACTGCATGTTGGCCGGCCCGACGATCGTGTTGCGCGCGGCGCTGCCGAACCGGCCGGGCGGCGGGAGGGCAAATGCCGACGTGTTGAAGAACTGGAGCAGGTCGGGATCGTCAATGCCGATCTGATCGCCGCTGTAATCGGCGCGCAGCGTGCCGTAGGTGCCCCGCGCGACGTCCGAGGCGGCCCCGAGGATCCGCGCCGTGAACGGATT
>DASTDQ010000850.1:0-3093 GCA_035710305.1 Vicinamibacterales bacterium
GCTGCTCGCGACGGCCGGTCTCGCGGCCGTGACTGCCGACCTCGTCTCGATTGGCGTCGCCGCGACCACCTGGGTGAGCCTGCCCGTGCAAGCCCGCCTGGAAGAGGAATTCCTGCTGGCGCGCTATCCGAAGGAGTACCCAGCCTACGCGGGGACCACAGGACGTTTCTGGCCGAAGTAAACCCCTGCTACAATAGATTCGCTTCTTTAACGCGGCCCAGAGAGTCCGCAAAGAGGTGCACATGCCCGCACGCGTCTTCCTCGATACAGGCTCCACACCCACCGCGAGGCCCGCATGCCAGTCGTAATGGATGCGGATCGCATTGGCCGTGCCCTGACGCGCATCGCGCACGAAATCGTCGAGCGTAACAAGGGAACCGACAATCTCGCGCTCGTCGGCGTCCGGACGCGCGGGGTGCCGATTGCCCGCCGCATTGCCCGCACGCTCCGGGAGATCACCGGGCAGGAGGTCCCCACCGGCGCGCTCGACATCACCATGTACCGCGATGATCTGATGCGCCACGCCGTCGGACCCCAACCCGTGGTCCGCCGGACGGAGATCCAGTTCTCCATCGACAACTTCAAGATTCTTCTCGTCGACGACGTGCTCTACACGGGCCGGACGACGAGGGCGGCGCTCGACGCGCTCATCGACTACGGCCGGCCGAAGGCCATACAGCTCATCGTGCTGGTGGATCGCGGGCATCGGGAGCTGCCGATCAAGGCGGACTACGTGGGGAAGAACCTGCCGACCGCTCCCGAACAGAGCGTGCAGGTGCGGCTGCAGGAGATCGACGGCGAGGACGAGGTCGTTCTGGAAGGGGGAGGTGCGGCATGAGCGCGATCAGCCACGAGACCGATCAGAAACCGGCGGTCACGGCCCTTCGCCACAAGGACCTCCTCGGCATCGCCGAACTGGAGCCGGACGAGATCGAGCTGATTCTCGACACGGCCGAAGCGATGAAGGAAGTGGGCACCCGGCCCATCAAGAAAGTCCCCGCGCTCCGCGGCAAGACCGTGGTCAACCTGTTCTTCGAGCCGAGCACGCGGACCAGGACCTCCTTTGAGATCGCCGAGAAGCGCCTCAGCGCCGACACGCTGAATATCGCGATCGGCACCTCGAGCGTCGTCAAGGGGGAGACGCTGGCGGATACCGCCTTGAACCTCGAGGCGATGTCGCCGGACATGATCGTCTTGCGCCACGCGTCCTCCGGCGCGTGCCACCTGCTGTCGCGGATCTGCCGGTCGGCGATCATCAATGCCGGCGACGGCATGCACGAGCATCCCACGCAGGCCCTGCTCGACGCCTTCACCATCCGCGAGCGTCGCCGGCAGCTGACCGGACTCAAGGTCGCGATTGTGGGCGACCTGCTCCACAGCCGCGTGCTGCGCTCGAACATTCACCTGCTGACCAAGATGGGCGCCGACGTCTGGGTGTGCGGCCCGCCGACGCTGTTCCCGACCGACATCCGCCGGTTCGGCGTCACCGCCACCAGCGTGGTGGACGACGCGGTGCGGGACGCGGACGTGATCATGCTGCTCAGGATCCAGCTGGAACGCATGGAAGGCGCCTTCTTCCCGTCGCTGCGCGAGTATTTCCGCGTGTTCGGCATGACCGAATCGCGCGTGCGGCTGGCCAAGCCGGACGTCATGATCATGCACCCCGGTCCGATGAATCGCGGCGTCGAGATCGCGTCGGAAGTCGCCGACGGCCCGTACTCGGTCATCCTGGACCAGGTGGCCAACGGCGTGGCCGTGCGGATGGCGGTGCTGTACCTCCTGGCGGGCGGAGCAGAGCATGAAGAGGCTGCTTAAGGGCGGACGGGTCGTCGATCCCGCCAACGGGGTGGACGCCGTGTGCGACGTCCTGATCGAAGACGGGCGCATCGCGCGCGTCGGCGTCGGCCTGCCGGTCAACGGGGCGGACGTCGTGGAGATTCCGGCGGGGCTCGTGGTGTGTCCAGGCTTCATCGACATGCACGTGCACCTGCGGGAGCCGGGACAGGAGCACAAGGAAACCGTGGCCACCGGCGTCGCGTCCGCGGTGGCCGGCGGATTCACCGCCGTTGCGTGCATGCCGAATACAGTGCCCGTCAACGACAACGCCAACGTGACGGCGCTCATCCTGGCCAAGGCGGCCGAGGCGAACCTCGCGCACGTGTACCCGATCGGCGCCGTGTCGAAAGCATCGCAGGGGGAGCTGCTGGCCGACATCGCGGAGCTGAAGCAGGCCGGGTGCGTCGCGATCACCGATGACGGCCGGCCGGTCTCGACGGCCCTGCTGCTGCGGCGCGCGCTCGAGTACGCGGGCATGTTCGGCATGCCCGTGATCGAGCACTGCGAGGACCCGACGCTCAAGGGCGACGGCGTCGCGCACGAGGGCTATCACGCCGCGACGCTCGGCCTGCGCGGCATCCCGGGCGCTGCCGAGGCGCTCGGCGTGGAACGCGGCGTCCTGCTGTCGGAGCTGACCGGGTCGGCCTTCCACGTGGCTCACATGAGCGCGCGGGCGTCGATCAGGGCGGTGCGCAAGGGCAAGGACGCCGGCGTGCGTGTGACCTGCGAGGTGGCGCCGCACCACTTCACGCTGACGGACCAGGCGCTCACCGCGCCAATCCCCTACGACACGAACGTGAAGATGAATCCGCCGCTGCGCGAGGCGGCCGACCGCGATGCCATGCTCGCGGGGATCGCGGATGGCACCGTCGATGCCATTGCGACCGACCACGCGCCGCATCACTACGACGAGAAAAAGGTCGAGTTCGACCGTGCCCCGTTCGGCATCGTCGGCCTGGAGACGGCCATTCCGCTCGCTCTGGACAAGCTCGTACACGCCGGGCTCATCCGGCTGCCGCGCCTCGTCGAGCTGATGTCGGCCAACCCCGCGAGAATCCTGCGTGTACCCGGAGGGTCGCTGTCGGTGGGCGCTCCCGCCGACATCACCGTGCTGGCCCCCGACCTGAAGGTGAGGATCCGGGCGTCCGAGCTTCGATCGCGATCGAAGAACACGCCGTTCGACGGCTGGGAGCTCCGCGGGGGAGTGGCGGCCACCATCGTGGGCGGCCGCACGGTGTTCGTCAATCCCGACGTCCG
>DASTDQ010000851.1:0-7024 GCA_035710305.1 Vicinamibacterales bacterium
ACGTGGCCGATTCTGGCACGCCGCCTCTCACTGAACAACGCGCGAATCCGTCGCGAAGCGGCGGTAGTTGCCGAAGGTCTGCGAGATGCGCACGCGCGGAACGCCGGAGTTCCGGATGACGGTCACCGTCTCGATGCTCGAAGGCAGCAGGAGCGTCTCGTCCGGACTCTCGAACGACACGCGCCTGTAGCGGATCGACGTGTCGGCTCGTTCGACCGTCAGATGCGGCCGCGCACCGCGCCGCTGCTGTGGCAGGGGCACGTCGATATCCACGATCCCGATCAGGTGCTCGTCGAACCGCAAGACCTCCCCGGTCTCGGGATCGGCCCACAGCCGCCCGCGCGAGCGCCCGGGCAGATCGATGCTCGCGCACTCGTCATCCCACTCGACGATGGGAGGCTCGGGCCGCACCGATCGAAAGTCGAGCATGAGGGCCGGTTGCCCATCGACGCTCCCCTGCCCGGCCATCGTGAAGGTGAACGCGTGGCGACGGTCGGGAAGCAGAAACGCAAGCGGCTCGGGCGACACGTCGTTGGGGTCGAGGCATTCCGGATCGTGCTTATCATCGGGCGGCCGGCCGTTGACTTTCAGCAGCCGCCGCACCACCTTCACGGCGTCTTCGGCCGCGGCGTCCGGGCTCCACTCGACGCGGAGCTCGAAGGTCAGCCGTCGAGCAAACCCCGAGGCCGTCATGTCGCTCAGCAGCGGCTGGACGGAAACGTTCTCCTCGACCACTACCGCCTGCGCCCGCGCGTAGTACCGCGCGACGTAGTTCGAGAGCCGCGCCACGGTCTCGTCCAGGGCGCCGACCTGCCCCGAGACCTCGAGCGAGGACCCGACGACGACGGCCGCGACGACGGCTGACGCAGGCGCGCCGAGAGACACGAGGCGGCAGGACATCACGTTCGGACTGTGCTAACTTTACCCGCCTTGGCGCAGGGATCGAAGAGCGGATTACGGCGCCGCTAGACTTCATTCATACAGGAGGAATCCGACGATGCGCAGGATGCGAATTGGCGTGGCGGCGATATCACTGGCCGCGTTGGGAACTCTGGTGGCCTTTGCCCAGGCGCCTCAGGCGCCGGCGGGAGGACAGGCGCCCCCTGGTGGTGGGCAGGGCCGGGGCGCCCCGAAGGGCCCGCCCTCGTTCTTCATCACGAGCGTGGGCAAGGGTGACGGCGCCAACTACGGCGGACTCGCCGGCGCCGACGCGTACTGCGCGCAGATGGCGAAAGCTGGCGGCCTCGACCCGGGGGCCGGACGCACGTGGCGTGCGTATCTCAGCCAGCCGGCCAGCGGCGGGCAGCCGGCCGTGAACGCCCGCGACCGGATCGGCGCCGGTCCGTGGCACAACGCGCGCGGCGGGCTGATTGCCAACAACGTGGCCGATCTGCACGGCGACGTGCAGCGCGACCGCAATCAGATCAACAAGCTGAACGCGCTCAGCGAGAAGAACGCGCAGGTCAATGGCGTGGGTGACATGCCGAACCAGCATGACATTCTCACCGGATCGGACTCGCACGGGCGCGCCGTCGCTGGCGACATGGATACCACCTGCAGCAACTACACCAGCAACGCAGATGGGAAGGGCAGCGTGATGCTCGGCCATCACGATCGGTTGGGCGGCGGCAACACGTCGTGGAACTCGGCCCATGGCTCGCGCGGCTGCAGCCAGGGGAACCTGGTTCAGACGGGCGGTGCGGGACTGCTCTACTGCTTCGCGGCTAACTGAGGCGCGATCGGGTCTTCCAGGCTTCGGTCTTCGGTCCTCGCGTCAGCGAATCGACCGGAGACTGAAGACCGGAGTCTGGAGACGGCTACTCTTCGAGCTGCCAGTCGGCCGGCGGTTGCGGACCGAGCTTGATGTGGGCGATGTCCGGATCATCGCCCAAGGCCCGGTCCGGTCCCGTCGTCGCCTTTCGCTCCTTCGCGTCCTGGCGACGCGCGGCTTTCTGCTGACGCCGCTCGATGAGCGCCTTTTCTCGTTCGCGTTTCGCGGCGGTAGGTCTGGCGTTTCTGGCCATGCGGCGCTCTTCAGCATACACCACCTGCACCCCGGCACACACAGAGGTGTGCTGCGGAGCCGCATCGGAGCGAGGGGTCGAACTGCGTGTTAGCATGCGGTTTTCGCGTGCGAATTTTCCCGGCCGATATCGAGCGTGACTCCACTCCCTGAACGACTGAGCCGGATGGAGGCGCTGGCCCGCGACGTGTGGTGGAGCTGGACACCAACGGCGCGGCAGGTCTTCCGTTCGCTCGACTACCCTCTGTGGCGCGTCACCGCGCACAACCCGGTCCGCATGCTTCAACAGGTGTCGCCCGAGGCGCTCCAGCGCGCCCTCGAGAACCCGGAGTGGCTGGCCAACTACGATGCGGCAGTCGCCCGGTTCGACGCGGCCCGGCAATCGACCACCACATGGTGCGATCGGGAGTGCCCCGATCTGGCGGGCAAGCCGATCGCCTATTTCTCCGCCGAGTTCGCGCTTCATCAGTCGCTGCCGATCTACGCCGGCGGCCTCGGCGTGCTCGCCGGCGATCACTGCAAGGAAGCGAGCGACCTCGGCGTTCCGCTCGTGGGCGTCGGGTTCATGTATCCACAGGGCTACTTTCACCAGAACCTGACCTCCGACGGCTGGCAGCAGGAGGTCTACGAGAAGCTCAATTGGACGGGGGCGCCGATCGAGCCGGCGGTGACGCCGGAGGGCAAGCCGTGCGTGACGGCCGTGCCTCTCGGCAACCGCACCGTGCTCGTCGCGGTCTGGCGCGTGCGGGTGGGCCGCGTCGCGCTGTACCTGCTCGACACGGACCTGGAGGAGAACGCGCCGTGGGATCGCGCGCTGTCGGCGCGCCTGTACGGGGGCGATCGCGAGACGCGGGTCCAGCAGGAGATCATTCTCGGCGTCGGAGGCGTCCGCGTCCTCAAGGCGATGGGCTACACGCCCCTGGTCTACCACTTGAACGAAGGCCACGCGGCGTTCGTCGTCCTGCAGCGAATTCGCGACCTCTGCGGAGGGGGCGCCAGCTTCGATGATGCGCTGGCCGAAGTGCGGCGGACGACGGTGTTCACGACGCACACGCCGGTCGCGGCCGGGCACGACGCGTTCCCGTTTCATCTGGTTGAAACGCACCTGGCCGGCGCGTGGGGCGACCTCGGCGGCCACCGCGAGCGCTTTCTGTCGCTGGGACACTACGACAACGGCAGCGGTCCGATGTTCAACATGACGGCGCTCGCTCTGCGCACGAGCGGCGCCATCAACGGCGTCAGCCGGCTGCACGGCGAAGTGACCAAGCAGATGTGGCACCCGATCTGGCCCGGAGTGCCGTACGAGAAGCTGCCGGTGCGGCCGATCACCAACGGCGTCCACGTGCCGACATGGATGTCGGCGGAGATCGGGTCGCTGCTCGAGCGCCACCTCGGCGCGAACTGGCTCGACAGCCATGACGATCCGGCGGTCGTCGATCGCGTCATGGACATCCCGGACGAGGAACTGTGGGTTGCGCGTCAGTCGCTGCGGGCGTTCCTGTTCAACTTCATTCGCGAGCGGGCGCGCGCGCGCTGGACGCACGAACAGGTGAGCACTGCGCGCATCGTGGCCGCGGCCACGCTCTTCGACCACAACACGCTGACCCTCGGGTTCGCAAGGCGGTTCACCAGCTACAAGCGCCCGGAGCTGATCTTCACTGACCCCGACCGACTGGCCCGGCTGCTCAACGCCCCCGGTCGCGCCGTGCAGATCGTGTTCGCCGGCAAGGCGCATCCGGCGGACGAGGCGGGCAAGCACCATCTGCAGCAGATCTTCAGGCGCACGCTCGATCCCAAGTTCGGCGGCCGGATCGGGTTCGTGGACGACTACGACCTTCACGTCGCCCACTTCCTCGTCCAGGGGTGCGACGTCTGGATGAACAACCCGCGCAAGCCGATGGAAGCCAGCGGCACGAGCGGCATGAAGGCCGCCATCAACGGCACGCCGCACCTGTCGATTGGCGACGGCTGGTGGGCCGAAGGATTCACCGGTGAGAACGGCTGGCTGATCGAGGGGCGAAGCGACTCGGCCGATCACGGCGCGCAGGACTGGGCGGATGCGGGGGCCCTGTACACGCTCATCGAAGAGCAGCTCGTCCCGACCTTCTACGATCGCGACGCCCAGGGCGTCCCGCGGAAGTGGCTGCAGATCGTCAAGCAGGCGATCCGGACGGTCCTGCCGGGCTTCAGCGCCCGCCGCATGGTGAAGGACTACGTGCGGGAGATGTATCTTCCGGCGGTCAGTCAGCCGGTGGCCGGTAGCCGGTAGCTGGGGGTCGCTGGTAGCTATAATCGAAGCAATGGCGCCACGAAAATCCAACGTCGCCAAGACGAAGTGCGCTCTGTGCGAGGCGAAAGAGGTGTCCGAACCGCGCGGCGAGGAGCGCTACTGCCGCGACTGCTGGGAAAAGAAGATTGCCGTCGAGGAGATCGTCGCGCGCGAGTTCGCGCTGAAGCGATATATCCGCGCGCACAGCGCCGAGAAGTACCTGATTTACCACTCGACGCTCAAGCGCCCCTGCGGCCAGATCCTGGTCGTTGACGACGGCTACGATCTGTTCCTGTCCGTCATCCTCTACCCGAACTTCGGGTGGGACGAGCAGGCGTATCACCTGGACGGGGACCCGGAAGGGCGGAGTTTCGCCGAAATCCTCGTTGACGTCGTCGCCACCGAGGTCATCGAGCCCTGGGGCGGGGGCAAGTGGCACCTGGAAATCTTCCGGTCCGTGAACCCGGAGCCCGAAGACTGGAACGGGGAGATGTAACCTATAATGCCCGGACTGTTGGAGGGTCGAGTATGAGCCGTCCACGCCGCCTCTTCCTGTCGCTCGCCGGCGTTGCGTTTCTCTCCGCGGCCGTCTCGGCCGGACAAACGGGCAAGCCAGCGGTGACTCCTCCGCCCGCGAGCACTCAGAAGCCTGCGGACGAGGGTGCGCCGAAGAAGCTGGTGGCTCCCGTCCGCGGCGAGGCCCTGATCGGCTACCTGACCCCGGTGACCAAACCCGAAGGAAACATGATCGTCACGACGATCAGAATCAAGAACCTCTCGTCGGGCGCGATCGCAGGGTTGAAGGTGGACGAATTCTGGTTCGACAAGGCCGGCCAGCCGGTCACGGGCGCGCAGACATTCCGTTATAGGAAGCCGCTCCAGCCCGGCGAAGTCATCGACGTCGTGCTGCGCGTGCCGCGCGACGACAGGATGAACCGGAACACGTACCAGTTCGAGCACGCCAACGGCAAGATCAAGACCCAGCAGCTGAAGAAGCTGTAGCCTCGTCGGACTGGCGGCAGAGCCGGTCGGCGACAGAGGCGGCAACCGGAATACGCCAGAGCCGGCCGGTTGCCGCTCGCCACATCGCGACCGGCCAGAGCACCAGCCCTGCTCCCCAGGCGATCGCGGCCGTCCACGACCAGAATCCGACTGCCGGCGGATTGTAGACCACCGACGCGCCCGCGATCCCGGTCAGCACCGCGACCACGATCGCGATGGCGCCAAACACGACGCACGACTGCGCGGCGTGAAAGCGGACGTACGCGTTGCGGCGCTCGAAATGCCAGAAGATCAGCCCGGTGATCCACCAGCCGGCGTAGGCGAGCGGCGCCGCGAGGCGCGGCGGCAGACCGGTGGAAATGGGGTCGGGAGTCATTTATTGAAAATGGGGTCGGGAGTCATTTTCTAAAGACGCTCTTGGCACGACTTCGGAAGCGGGGGTCCTCATAAAATGACTCCCGACCCCATTTATAGCCCCTTCAATAAATGACTCCCGACCCCATTACCGCCAGATGTCGATGAAGGCGGCGATGAGCAGTCCGTTGACGAAATCGATGCCAAAGGCGCCGACGAGCGGAACGACGAGAAACGCCTTTGGCGCGGGTCCGTATCGCTCCACGAGCGCGCTCATGTTTGCCACCGCGTTCGCCGTGGTGCCGAGCATGAAGCCGCAGAACCCGCCGGCCATGACGACGGCGTCGTAGTCCCTGCCGAGGAGCCGCGGCACGGCCCACACGCACAGCGCCGTCACCAGCGCGACCTGCACGGTGAGGATCACGAAGAGCGGGACGACGGCGCCGAGCTCCCAGAGGCGCAGCGTCATGAGCGCCATCACCAGGAAGAGCGCAAGCGCGATCCCGCCCAGATCGTCCACGGTCCGTTGAGAGATGCCGATCACCCCGGTTCGATCGTCCACGTTGCGAACCACGGCGGCGACGATCATCGCCCCGATGTAGGCCGGCAGCGTGAGGCCCAGCGCTTCGATGTAGGCGCTGACCCAGACGCCCGCGCCGACGGCCACGATGAGCAGGACGAGGTGCTTGAGAAGGCCGTACGCCTCCACGTCCTCTCCGACGGGCGCGCCGGCTGGCGGCTCCTCGACCCGGGCTTCCACATAGTGCGCGATGGGCTTATCCGCGGCCCGCTCCGGAATCCACGTGGGCCGCCGCTGCAGCAGGAACGTGGCGATGGGGCCGCCGAGCAGGCCCCCCGCCACGATTCCGATCATCGCGGACGTGACCGCGAGCGTCGCCGCGCCCTCGATGCCGGCCTGCTCGAAGAACGGCGCAAACGCCAATCCCGTCGCGGGACCGCCGGTGAGGGTGGCCGATCCGGCAAGAACGCCCATCAAGGGGTGCTGGCCGAGCACCGATGCGACGGCGGCGCCCACGACGTTCTGAAGCGCCGCCGCCACTGACGCCAGAACCATCATGATGAGGACGAGCGGTCCGCCGCGGCGCAGCACGAGCACGCTCGCGCCGAATCCGATCGACGCGAAGAAGGTGTTTTGCAGCGGGACCTGCAATGTCGTGTCGAACTCGAGTCCCGACAGGTCCAGTGCCCGGAGCAGCGTGAAGAGCGCGGCGGCGGGAAGACCGCCGACGACGGGGGCCGGGATGTTGTAGCGGGCCAGAAGGGGAATCTGTCGCTTGAGCCCGTAGCCGGCGAACAACATCACGCCGGCAAACGCAACGGTCTGGACGAGGTCGAGACGCATCCCCGTCCGTGCC
>DASTDQ010000852.1:0-2306 GCA_035710305.1 Vicinamibacterales bacterium
CGCGGGAGATCGATCGGGCCGTCGACGGCGCTGACGCCGTTCACGAAAATGTCCTTCACGGCCCAGTCGTTCGGCAGGTCGTCCACCGACAGGTGGAAGGGCTCGCTCAGCGACCCCAGCTCGAACTCCAGGCCCGAGCCGCTCGACAGGACCGTTCCTGAGGCGCGGGCCGTAATCGCAGTGACGGTCGGGCCGGTGGGCAGACGCCGCGATATGCCCGCATCGGCCACGAACGATCCACGCAGCGTCGCGGCCTTCCCGGTCGTGATCGAGATGCCGGTCACGTCGTCGCCGAACACGGTGACGGGCACCTCGCCGGACTCGTCGGGGCCGTCTCCACGAAGCGACGCGATCAGGTTGTAACGTCCAGACGACACGTCGGGGATCGTGAAGGTGCCATCCGCCCTGGTGACGCCGCCGATGCCGAGGGGCATGCCGAGCTCGGTCACGTCGGACTCGAGGTTCAGGAAAGCGTTGGCCGGCCCGCCGGAGGAGGTCGCCACCACGCCGGATACGCGCACGCGCCGAATCGGCAGCAGCGGGAAGACGGCAGTGGCCTCTCCGCCGAGCGCCAGCTTGATCCGCTGCGCCTCGGCGAGATTGCCTGTACCGGGGTAATAGGTCGGCGCGTATGTCGTCTCGACGATCGAGTCCACGGGCGCGACGCGCAGGCTCGCGCCTACGTAGTAGTCGCCCGGCGGCAGACCGTACACGCGGAAGGCGCCCGTGTCGTCGGTCAGATCCGCGGCGCCCACCGCTTCGGCGTGACGGCGTCCTCTCAACATGCGCGCCCGATACACGCGCACCTGAAGACCGGCGACAGGCTCGCCCAACTCGTCGTACACGCGCCCCGAGATCGCGCCGCCGCGGGTCAGCTGCACATCAGCGGTCAATCGTTGGCCGCCGGTCACGGCGACTGGAGGCGGGGCTCGAAACGGCCGCTTCTGCCCGATCTGCCACGTGAAGTAGCCAGGCTTCGAAATGGTGACCCGCCACGACCCGGTCGTCAGCCTCTCCAGCTCATATCGCCCTTCGTCATCGGTGGTCGCCGCGATCCGGACGCCCGACGGGTGGACCGCCGCGACCTCGGCGCGCCGCACCGGCGTGAGCGTCGCCGCGTCGAGCACACGGCCGGCGATCGAAGCGGTACCGGCGTCGGGGCGTCCCTGTGCGCCGAGAACGTGCGCGCCAAGGACGGCGCCACAGGCAAGCGTGAGCGCGACGGCCTTCGGTCTCATGGTAGTACGTAGTGTCCGCCTTCAGGCGGACCGTGGTACGTAGTGTCCGCCTTTAGGCGGACCCATTCAACGCCGTTCCAATACCGCCCCTGCGGCGAGCCGGCCGCTCGCGCCCGTCATGAAGCCGCCCGGGTGCGTGCCCGCTCCACAGAGATGGAGCCCATCGATCGGGCTGTCGTACCCCGCGTGGCCGAGCAGCGGACGCATCGTGAAGAGCTGATCGAGCGACAACTCTCCGTGAAAGATGTGTCCCCCCGCCAGTCCGAGCTCCGTGTGCAATTCCGCGGGCGTGACGACGCCGGCGGCAACCACGAGTGACCTGATTCCTGGCGCGCACCTCTCCAAAGTCTCGATCGTGCGAGCCAGGAGCACGTCCTTTGCCACGTGCCAATGCGATCCGCGCAGCGAGTACGGGGCGTAATGCACGTAGATCGAGGCGACGTGCCCTCCCTTCGGCGCCAGATCCGTATCGACGATCGACGGAATCGTGACGTCGAGCCAGGGCGCCGCCGACAGTTCGCCGTACTTCGCGTGATCGAACGCCCGTTCGAGGTAATCGAGGTCTGGTCCCACGTGAATCCGTCCAGCCAGCCACGACGGATCGGTGACGCCCGCAAACGCCGGGAGCGCGGAGAGGGCGAGATTGACTTTCGCCACCGTGCCCGACGCGCGATAGTTGCGCATCCTCAGCAGGAACTCAGGAGAAAGATCCGCACGGTCAGCCAGCGAAAGAAACGTGGTCTTTGGATCGAGGCTGGAGAGCACCGTGGCAGAGCCGATCTCTTCTCCGTTCGCCACGACACCGGCCACGCGCTCCTCGCGCACGACGATCCGCTCGACGCTCGCGCCCGTCCTGATCTCCGCGCCCGCGCCGGTTGCCGCGTCGGCCAGGGCGCGGGTCAGGGCGCCGGGTCCGCCGCGCACGCGCAGGCAACGGCCGCCCGCCCGCTGCCGGCTGGCTTCGCGCAGCAGCATCACGAGCGAGCTGCCCGCGGACCTCGGGCCGAGCATCGTGCCGGAGACGCCGGGTCCGGCGAGCGCCGACGAGAGCAGCCGGCTCTCGAAGAA
>DASTDQ010000853.1:0-2489 GCA_035710305.1 Vicinamibacterales bacterium
CGGCACATGAAGGTTATAGGTTATCTGGGCATGCTGGATCGGGTCTTCGGTGTTCCGGTCACCACACGTAACTGGAATACCATCTCCGCCATCGCCAGGCTGTTGGAAAACGGGGCAACCTAAGATCATGCACACGTCAACACGTCTAACCATCACCTCGGTGGGCATCGCACTGATTACCGGGGGCGCAATCGCCATCACCGGCTCAATCGTGGAAGCAGGTCAGACTTCATCGATTCCTGCCACGCCGATGCGGTGGTACAAGGGCAACACACACACCCATACCATCAACAGCGACGGCGACAGCACGCCCGACGAAGTCGTGCAGTGGTACCGCACTCACGGATACCAGTTCCTCGTGCTGACGGATCACAACTTTCTGACCAATGTCGACGGCCTCAACGCCCTCCATGCGGCCGACGAGAAATTCCTCGTTCTCCGCGGCGAGGAGGTCACTGCCGGCGCTGGCGGGAAGCCGGTGCACGTCAACGGACTGGACGTTACGCGCCTCGTCGAGGCGTATAGAGGGACCTCTGTCGTCGACACGCTACAACGCAACATCGACGGCATCCGCGCAGCATCCGGCGTTCCGCATATCAACCATCCGAACTTCGGTTGGGCGGTGACGTTCGATGACCTTCAAACCGCCAAGAACTACAGGCTGTTCGAGATCCACAACGGTCACCCGAGCGTGAACAACGAGGGCGGCGGCGGCGTGCCTGGTCTCGAAGAGGTGTGGGACCGCCTGCTGACGAGCGGCACGATCGTCTACGGCCTGGCCACCGACGACGCACATGTGTTCAAGGATCCGGGCAACCCGACGGTGTCTGGTCCTGGCCGCGGATGGGTCACGGTACGTGCGCCGCGACTCGCGCCCGGGGCGCTGACGGCCGCCCTGGAGCGCGGCGATTTCTATGCCTCCACTGGCGTCGTCCTCGACGAGGTGACGCCCACCGAGAAGAGCCTCGCCGTAAAGGTCCGAACGGCCGGTGATTCGAAGTACCGGGTCCAGTTCATTGGCCGTGGCGGTCAGTTGCTGAGCGAGGTCAGCGAGCCGTCGGCCAGCTACACGTTCAAGGGCACCGAAGGGTACGTGCGCGCGAAGGTCCTCGAGAGCAACGGCCGCGTGGCGTGGGTGCAGCCGGTCGTCGTCCGCGGCCGCACGTCTGCCTACATCGGGTGGGCTGCGCCAGTCCTGATCGCAGGTTTGGTCGCGTACCGCCGAAGAAGGACCGGGGGCTTCCGATGACGAACAGCCGAATGTCGCGCCGGGGGTTGATCAAGAAAGCCGCCGCGGCGGCCGCCGCGGGCGGCGTGCTCGCGTCCGAGGGCGGCGCCGCCCTCGCTCAAGCGCCGGCCGTCGTCACGGGCAGGATGTTTCGCGCCTGGATCTCGCGCGGAACGGGCCGCGCGCGTACCACGCTGCAGGACGTGCGTCTTCGGCCGATCACCGGACGGCAGGTCGTCGTCCGCACCGAAGCGTGCAACCTCTGTTATTCGAACGTCGGCGCCGTCCTGGGGCTCCAGGCTGCCCCGCCCGCGGGCGGCGCCGCGAACCCGGCCGCGGCCGGTCTCGCGGGCGCGAATGCCAACGCCATGGCCCTCATGCAGGGACATGGCGGCGTCGGTGTCGTCGAGGCGGTGGGGCCCGAGGTCCGGCGCGTTCAGGTCGGCGATCGCGTGTGCGTCTCGGGCACGCCGCAATGCGGCGCCTGCTATCACTGCCTGCGCGGGCGCGCCGACGTCTGTCAGTTGCTCGGCAGGAATCTCCCTGCCGACCTCGTGCCGGTCGCCGATCTTCGCGACGGTACGCCTGTGTACGCGAATTCGCACATCGGCGGCCTCGCCGAGCTGATGGTCACCTTCGAGGAATGGGTCGTACCCGTCGTCACGAAGGCCACGGCGGTCGATCTCGGGATGGTCCTGAGCTGCGTGAGCGTCGCGGGGCTTGGCGCAACGACGACGGGCACGCTCGCAACCGTCGCTCCGGGATCGACGGTTGCCGTCGTCGGCTGCGGTCCGCTCGGGTTGAGCGCGGTCCAGGGAGCCAGGATCGCCGGCGCATCGACGATCATCGCGATCGACCCGATACGCGTCCGCCGGGAGCTGGCGCTCACGGTCGGCGCGACACACGTGCTGGATCCAAACGTCGAGGGCGCGATGCTCGTCGAGCGTGTGCGTGCGCTCTCGAGCGGGCCGACCACCCGCGCGTGGAGCGGCGGGCGAGATTCGGGAGGGCGGCGCAGCGGTGCGGGCGCTGACGTCGTCGTCGAGGCCGCCGGCGCGGAGTTCGTCCGGCCGAAGCTCGAAGCGGGACCGGACCCCACCGGCATCCTCCCGATGCAGCAGGCCTACGAGATGTGTTCGGCCGGAGGACACGTGGTGACGACGGGACTCGTGCGTGGGACGATCGGGCTACCCGCGTTCCTGTTTGCGATCGGCGGGATCACGCACTCTGGCGGGCAGGCGGGTGGGGCCAACCCGATGCG
>DASTDQ010000854.1:0-6306 GCA_035710305.1 Vicinamibacterales bacterium
TCGCCATCGGGTCCGAGCCGAAGAGCCTGCTGGCGGGCGTGCTCAAGGAAGGCGCGCTCATTTCGGCGACGGGCGTTGCCGCCGGAGCGATTGGCGGGTTCGCGTTCGCGCGCCTGGCCGGCAGCTACATCGAGGACGTCACCATTCCCGGTCCCTTGACGATTGCCGGGGCCGCGATGGTCCTGGTGGCGGCCGCAGTCCTGGCGTCGATCGTGCCGGCGGCGCGCGCCTCGCGCGTGGACGTCGTGGACGCGCTGCGGCCTGAGTAGTCAGAAGAGGCATCAGGAGAGACAGTGTCCAGCATGAGATTCCGCTCCCTCTCGAGCGCTACGGGCATCGTCGCCCTTCTTCTGTCCGTCACCGCCGGCGCCCAACAGCTCGCGCAATCCGAACGCGATCAGATTGACCGCGACGCCCTTGCGGTACTCCAGGCAACGGGCGCGCCCAGCGCCTCGATTGCCATCGTGCGAGGGAAAGAGATCGTGTACGAGCGCGCGTACGGCGATGCGCGCATCGATCCCAGGACGCCCGCCTCGCCGTCGATGCGCTACGCGATCGGCTCCGTCAGCAAACAGTTCACCGCCGCCGCGGTGCTGCTTCTCGAGCAGGACGGCCAACTGTCGTTGAACGACACGGTCGCCAGATGGTTCCCGCAACTCACGCGCGCGAACGAGATCAGCGTGAGGCAGCTGCTGTCGATGACGTCGGGATACCAGGACTACTGGCCGCAGGACTACGTCTTCCCTGACATGCGGAAACCCTCGACCGCCCAGGCGATCATGCAGCGGTGGGCGGCGAAGCCCCTGGACTTCGAGCCCGGCGCCAAGTGGCAGTACAGCAACACCAACTACGTCATCGCCGCGGCAATCGTCGAGCGCGTGTCCGGGATGCCCTTCATGCAATTCCTGCGCGCCCGGATCTTCGCTCCGCTGAAGATGACGTCGGTGGCGGACTTCGATACAGGTCCGTTGAGCGCGGCAGACGCCGCCCCGTACGTGCGCAACGGCCTGGGCCCCTTGCGGCCGGCTCCGAAGGAAGCGACGGGATGGCTCTTCGGCGCCGGACAGCTCGCCATGACCGCACGTGACCTCGCGCTGTGGAATCTCTCGGTCATCAACCGGTCCATCCTGCGGCCGGAGTCGTATCGATCGCAGCAGGCGGAGGCCCTGCTCCAGGCCGGAACCGCGACCGGTTATGGGCTCGGCGTCGCCGTAGGTGTTCAGGACGGCCGGCGACGCGTCTCCCACGGCGGCGCGGTGTCGGGCTACACGACCAGCAACAACATCTATCCCGACGACGGTGCGGCGATCGTCGTGTTCAGCAACATCTATCCCGGCGCGGTGGACGCGCCCGGCCGGATCGCCCAACGGATCGCCTCGGTCATCCTTCCGGGAACCGAGACCCCGAGCGACGCGCTCGAGCTGGCCCGCCGCGTCTATGACGGGCTCGCAAAGGGGACGATCGACCGCGCGCTGCTGACGCCTGCCGCGAGCGACTACTTCACTCAGGAGGTGCTGGCCGATTACGCCGCCAGCCTCGGGAAGCTGGGTCGCCCATCGGACTTCGAGGGCGCCGGCGAGTCGGTGCGAGGCGGGCTGCTGATCCGGTCGTACAGGATCCGCGCGGGCAAGGTCCTGATGCGGTTGACGGTCATGACGCAGCCCGACGGGCGGATCGACCAGTACATCATCGAGCGGGCCCAATAACGTCCTGCGAGGCTGGCCATGGAGCAAGACCTTCGGCGCGTGTTCGTTGGGCGGCGATGAAGAAATTCTTGCGATGGCTGCTCGTGCCCCTCTCGGTCATCGCCGTGTGGTACGCGACGCTCCTACCTGGGTTTGGTCGGCTTTAGTGCGCTCGATTACTTCTGCCCTCCTGAGCACATCGTATCGGGCGCCTGCACGGCGCCTTGGCATGCTCCCGCCATCGACGCTTTGCTGCTCGTCTGCACGGCGATCGCGTCCTTCGCGATCGTCATCGTTCCTGCCCTTGTTGCGCCACTCCAGCGGTTTCGTGTGGCGCTGGCTGCTTTCGGGTGCGGCGCTGTCTTCGCAATCTACGTGGCCAGTTCGGGTGGGTTCTGGCCGCCGTTCGTCGTTTCGGCGGCCGGCGGTTCTGCAGGTCTCTGGGTGGCGGCTTCCCAGTTGAAACCGAGCGGCATCGCCATGTAACCCGCGACCGCACCGGTCAGCGGCCGGTTCGCTTTCGGCGAATAGAAGGTGACACCGAAACCTTCTGCAGACGCTCGGAATACCTTTGTTATTCCCGCAACATGACCAGCGGATCGATCCGGGACGCTCGTCGCGCCGGAAGAAATGAAGCCAGAAGCGCCACGGCGAGCAGAGTCAGGGGGATGGTTACCAGTACGACGGGATCCAGCGCGCTGATCTCGTACAAGTGACTCTGGATGAAGGTTCCGAGAGCGACGGTTCCGATCAGCCCGAGGCATACCCCGCCGACCGCCATGATGGCGCTTCTTCTCATCACAAGGCCCAGCACGTCTTTCGCCGATGCGCCGAACGCGGCGCGTACGGCGATTTCACGGGTCCGTTGCGTCACCGAATACGCCATCACGCCGTAGATGCCGACGGCAGCCAGTATCAATGCGATTGCGCCAAACACGGCGAGCAGCGCCATTCCGAGACGCTGGCGTGCGATCGAGGCATTGATGATATCGGTGTAGACCCCGATTTCGACTGGAAGAGTCGGCGCCATCGCGGCGACTTCACGGCGAATCGTGGGGATCAAACCGGCCGGGTCTGCCAACGTCGTTCGGACCGCGAGGACTCGTTGCCGTGTCGTCATCTGATCCGAGCTCATATAGACGTTTGGCACAGCGGGATCCGACAACGACAGAAAACGTATGTCGGGAACAACGCCCACGATCTCGACGTCGTTGCTGAGCCGTTCACCGAAGAAATATCCCCGGCCCCCAATCTGAAAGTCGAGGAGGTGGAACTGCAGACGCCTCCCGAGTGGATCCTCGCCGGCAAGATGCTGGCGCACGAACGCTTCATTGACTAACGCGACAGCCGGCGTCGTCCGTCGGTCGGTAGGCTGGAATTCACGCCCGCGAAGAATCGGGACGCCCATCGTCGAGAAAAAGTTCGTTGCGAGGGGCCGAATTCGGACGAATTGTTCCCTTTCGGAACGGCCAACGATGGTGAATGGCTCAGGCGTCGCTTCAACCGTGTTTCTCAGCAGTGGAAGGACCTGGGTATTCGTGACCTCCGTTACGCCTGCGACGGTTCGGATCCGATCCATCAACTGGTGATAGAAGTCGATGACAGGCTGGTATCCCGAGCCCTCGTACCGAACGCTCCCATCCGGCTCCTTGTCGCCACGGATGTCGATGAGGTTTGGCGTCGCCACGAGACGCATCCACAGGACGCCGTCGGAATCAACCCCGGAATCGGTTCGGGCCAGCTTGACGTAGCTGTGCAGCAGAAGCCCAGCGCCACTCACCAAGATCACAGCCAGTGCGACTTCCGCGATGACAAGACCCGTGAATACGCGGTTCTCCGTCCGGCTCAGCGAAGCGCCACGGCCGCCCCCGTCCACGAGTTGACGCAGTCGAGACCGACTCACCTTGAAGGCGGGAGCGAGCCCGATGAGCAATGTGGTGAACAGCGTGACGCCCGCGGAAAACAGCAGGACGGTTCCGTCGATCGTCACCGATCCGAGGCGCGGCAGGTCAGCAGGGCCGATGCCCAGCAGGAGTCGAAGACCCACGTAGGCGAGTGCCACGCCGAACGCGCCGCCAAGGAAGCAGAGCAGCAGGCTCTCGGTCATGAGCTGACGGATGATGCGCAAGCGGCCGGCGCCCAATGCTTCCCGCAGCCCGACCTCATGCGATCGCGCATTGGCACGAGACAACAGCAGGTTTGCCACGTTCACACACGCGATCAGGAGCAGAATGATCGTGGCGCCGGACAGCAACAGCACGGTCGAACTCAAATCGCCCACCACCTCGTCGAGCAGCGGCCGCAGGACGTAGGTGAAAGGCTTTCCCGTTTCTGCGTTCGGCCCCAGTTGTGTCGACAACACGGCCAGCTCGGTTTTGAGACTCTCCGGAGTAGCGGTGGCCCGAAGACGGAGGTACGCCAGAAAATTGATCCGGTCTGCCAGAGTCGGCCCTGCATCAAAGACCTCCCAGCTTTCCGCTCCCTCAGGAAAGGAAAACCCGGAACGCGTCACGCCAACAACCGTGCGCTGGCTGTTGTCGACAGTGATGGCCGATCCCAGGATGTTGGCGTCAGACCCGAAGTAGTTGCGCCACGTCGAATCGGAAATGACGATCGAGCCCGAAGGCTCGTTGGGTGAAAAGGTCCGTCCCATCGCAATGACGTCCGGGAACACGTCGAAGAACCGGCCCGTAACACGGAAGGGCTTGAAGGGGTACGGCGTCCGGTCCCTGGACAGAATCGAGCCTGGCAGCGACCAGGCAAGCGCCCCGGCCTCGACGAGCCGATGTCCCTCGTACAGTGGTTCCGCGAATCGCGGCGCCATCAGGCCCGTCGGCAATCCGTTCGACTCCATGCTCCGGAGCGCAAACAGGCGATCCGGTTCACTGTAAGGGAGCGGCTCCAGCAGCACCGCATCGACGATGCTGAAAATGGCCGCGTTGGATCCGATGCCGATTGCCAGTGTGATGATCGCGACAGCCGAAAACAGGGGCTGGCCGACGAATTGCCGGACCGCGAACCGGAAGTCGCTTTGGAGATCGACAAGGTGTCGTTTCATCTTCTTCTTCTCTTCAAGTCGAACGTCGATCACGTGGCACTCCGCCGCAATCGCGTCGCGATTTCCGAACTGGCGGCGTGCTTCCGCTGCGGCCGCGTCCGGCGGCCAGCCTGTATCGACGAGCTCGCGCGTGCGGGCCTCGATATGGAATTCCACCTCCTCACGGAGATCGCCGTCGATATCGCGTCCCCAGAAGGTCACGTATCGCCGCCACATCGGAGTCTTGCGCGTCATGATTCACAACTCAGGAGTCACGCAGGCTTTTCAGTGGCGCTGACGACCTTGCCTACGGCGTTTGCGAACCGTTCCCAGGTCGAGAGCTCGCGCTGAAGCTGTTTGCGGCCGAGCTTCGTCAGAGCGTAGTACTTCGCGCGGCGGTTGTTGTCGGATGTTCCCCACTCCGAATCGATCCAACCCTTGCGCTCGAGACGATGGAGAGCCGGATACAGCACGCCCTCCTGCAGCTCGAGCGCTTCGTTGGTGACGCTCCGAATCCAAAAGGACACTGCATAGCCATGCATGGGGCCCCAGCTCAGCGCCTTCAGGATAAGAACGTCGAGCGCGCCCTTCAGAATGGACAGTCGGTCGTCGCCCATCGCCATCATCCCTTGTATAGCTATGGATATAATCCATTTTCCATAGCGATGCAAGGGGAAGGTGGATGGCGTTGATCTGTGCGATCATGAGCCCCCTTGGGCGGGTCCGGAGGAGGCTGGATGGAGCAAGATCTTCGGCGCGTGTTCGTGGCAAGCGGCGAGATGCACGCCAGCCAGGTGCGCGCGTTTCTCGAGGCGGCCGGCATTCCGACTGCCGTCCGCGGCGAATCGCTGCGAAAGACGCACGGCCTCACGCTCGACGGCCTTGGGGCGGTCGAGATCCTCGTGGCAGATGCCGACGTGGAGCACGCACGGTCGCTTCTCGATGCGGCCGAAGCGGGGCAGCTCCGCCTCGGGGACGACATCGAAAGCAGCGAGGATGCGCGCTGACCACGACTGTCGATGACCGACCGATCCAATGGATATGAAGGAGTGGCGGCCGAGTTTCTCGAGGGCCGCGGCCGCGCGCCTTCGACGGCCATCGGCACGACACGGGTGCGCGATTGGGCCCGCACGCTGCCGCGTGGGGCCGCCGTCATCGATATGGGCTGCGGGACCGGCCTCCCGATCACCAAGGTCCTCGTCACCGAAGGCCTGAACGTGTATGCGGTTGACGCCGCGCCGTCTTTCGTCGAGGCGTTCCGCCGCAACCTGCCCGGAATACCGGTCGCATGCGAATCGGTCGAGGACTCGCCGTTCTTCGGGCGGACCTTCGACGGAGTCATCGCGTGGGGACTGATGTTCCTGCTGCCGCCTGACGGGCAGCGGCGCCTCATTCAAAGAATGGCCGATGCGCTCGCGCCCGGCGGACGGCTGCTGTTCACGTCGGAGGCCAGGCCCGTGGCGTGGAGCGATGCCATGACGGGGCTCGAGTCACGATCGCTCGGAGGAGTCGAGTATCGACGGCTCCTGTCCGAGGTCGGACTCTCCGTCTCCAGCGAGTACGAGGACGAGGGCCAGAATCACT
>DASTDQ010000855.1:0-3246 GCA_035710305.1 Vicinamibacterales bacterium
GCTTCGCGCTGGCGGGCATGCCGTTGCGACGCAGGTAGTTCGCCTTGAGGTGCGTGGTGGTGATGGTCAGCATGTTTCCTTCCCACACCCCGGTAGAGAAGCCCTGCCACGTGTGCGCTGCCTCGGCGGGCGGATGCGGCCTGCCGTCCAGATAGATCGTCCGTTCCATGTCGTGGAAGCCGATGCGGGTGTGGAAGGCGACGGCCTGCTGAGTCCGCGGGTCGAGTTCCCGCGTGATGCGAAGGTTCGCCAGGCCGCGCATCGAGTAGTCGCCGCCGTGCTGCCGGCATTGGTACTCCGTGACGACGGAGATGCGGTCGGCGTCGTAGCTGTCGGCGCGCAGCCGCGCCGCATCGTTGAGAGGCAGGCCGGTGTAGTCGCCAATCTCAGGGCCGGGCAGCCGCTCGGGACCGTCCTCGTGATAGAGGGGCGCCCACTCACCGCTGAAGTCGACGTCTTGGCCGAGCACCGGGGATGGGACGAGCCACACCACTATCGCCAGAACGGCCGACAGCGACGATCTCACCCCGCCTACGCGCATCGTCAACCCTACGCAGCAGACTATACCCGCACCCGCGATAGACTCGTACCCGCATGCCCAGCCTGATTGAAGCCATCGACATCAAGCGGAAGACGTTCTTCGAGTTCGAGGGTGCTCCCTACGTCTGCCTGGACGTCGAAGTGTCGCGGCCGACGGCGCGCGGAGGCCAGACGCTCGTCCGCGTGAAGATGCGAAACCTGCTGACACGGGCCGTCTTCGACAAGACCTTCAAGGCGGGCGAGAAGTTCGGCGAGCCTGATCTGGTCCAGGTGACGGCGTCGTTCTTGTATTCAGACGGCGAGGGTTACCACTTCATGGACCAGGACAGCTTCGAGACGCTCACGCTGGCCGCGGCCACCGTGGGCGACGATCGCGAGCTGCTCGTGGACAACGTGGAGGTCCAGATTCACAAGTACAACGGCAATCCGATCGGCATCCAGTTCCCGCCGCACGTCGAGCTGACCGTGTCCTACACCGAGCCCGGCGTGCGAGGCGACACCGCCTCGGGCGGTGTCACGAAGGCCGCGACGCTCGAGACCGGCCTGCAGATCCGCGTGCCCCTCTTCATCAAGGAAGGGGAGAAGGTGAAGGTACACACCGAGACGCGCGAGTTTGCGGGAAGGGCGGGTGGCTGAGGATAGAATCGGGCGATCGTGGCGCTGACGCCCGGCACGAAGGTCGGTCCCTACGAGGTCCTCGCTCAGATAGGCGCAGGCGGGATGGGCGAGGTCTACCGGGCGCGCGACACGCGCCTCGATCGCGTTGTCGCCCTGAAGGCGCTTCCTTCCGGGACCACAACGCCCCAGGCGCTCGAACGGTTCGAGCGCGAGGCCAAGGCCATCGCGGCGCTCAACCACCCCAACATCTGCTCCGTTTACGACGTTGGCACTGCGCCCGCGCCGTACCTGGTCATGGAGCTGCTCGAGGGCGAGTCGCTGCACGAGCGTCTCACGCGCGGCCCGCTCGAAGTCGCTTCGCTCGTCGACGTGGCTCTCGCCCTCGCTGACGCGATCGCCGCCGCGCACGCCCGCGGCATTGTCCACCGCGACTTGAAGCCGGCCAACGTCGTCCTGACGCCGCACGGCCCGAAGATCCTGGACTTCGGCCTGGCGCGTGTCGTCGAAGGCACGATGTCGCCTGGCGTCGATGCGACCGCTAGTCCGACGATGCCGGCCGTCGCCCCGCTCACGGACGCAGGCGTGACCGTCGGGACGGTGGCGTACATGTCTCCCGAGCAATTGCGCGGCGAGGCGCTCGATGCGCGCACAGATATTTTCTCGATGGGGCTCGTGCTCTACGAGATGGCGACGGGCCAACGCGCTTTCGTCGGCGGGACGAGCGCTGTCGTCTCTGCCGCGATCCTGCACGAGCGGCCGCGGGCACCGCGGACGCTGCGCCCCGATCTTCCTGCGAGCCTCGAGCAGGCAATCCTCACGGCCCTGGAGAAGGACCGCGACACGCGAACCCAGGCCGCCACGGAGCTGCGCGCCGAGTTGAAGCGAATCAAGCGAGAGTTGGGAGGAGCGCTCGCGCTGCCCGCTACGGCGCCCGCGTCGGGGAGTGTAGTCACTGGCAGCTCTGCGAGCCGCGAGCCGGCTGCGAGCACAGTCGCGGCGTCTCCGTCGAGCTCTTCGGATGCCCAGGTCATCGCCAGCGTGATCGGCCGGCATCGCAAGGCGCTGGCAGGGGTGGCTGCGGTCGTGGTGCTGCTGCTCGGCGGTGTCACTTGGCTCCTGACGCGGCAGACCGGCACCGGTACGGTTCGCGAGAGGGCAGCACTTTCCATCGCGGACCTGGAGCCCCTCGTCCAGCTCACGACGAGCGGCACCGCAAGGGCGCCGGCCATCTCCCCTCACGGCGACATGGTCGCCTATGTCGAGTCGGGGGGCAGAGCCGACAGTCTCAGGGTGAGGCAGGTGGCGACCGGGAGCAACGACCCAGGAGTCGAGATCGTGCCGCCCACGCCCGGCATCAGTCTCGCCGGCGCGAACTTCACGCCGAACGGCGAATACGTGGACTACCTGCGGAGGATCACGCCGACCGCTGTCGAACTATGGCGAATCCCGAAGCTCGGGGGTCGTCAACCGCGGCGGCTGGCCGAGAACGTCATCAGTGGAGTGGGCTGGTCGCCCGACGGACGCGAGATGGCGTACGTCCGGGCGCCCTCTCCGGGGCGCACCGAGCTCGTGATCGCCGAAGACGATGCCAGCGCGCCGCAAGTTGTGGCCGCGCGAGACGCGCCGCTGGACTTTTACTTCGCTAGTCCTCCGGGTGGTCCAGCCTGGTCACCCGACGGGTCCGCCATCGCACTCGTAGGCAGAGACGGGGGATCTCCTCGGACCGGGCAGATCGTGGTCGTCGACAAGGCCACACGCACCGAGCAAACAGTGGCCACCGGCCCGCCGGGGTTCGCCTTTGCACTCGCCTGGCTCGACGGCAAGACGCTTCTTCTCAGCATGCTCGACAAGATCAGCGCGCTGGCTCAGCTCTGGACCCTGTCGTACCCGGAAGGCAGGTTCACGCGACTCACCAACGACACGAGTCAGTACGTTGGGCTCAGCGTGACGGCCGATCGAAACGCATGGCTGACATCAAAGCTGGAAGTGTCATTCGGCGTCTGGACGAACAAGAGTGGCGGCGCACCGAGCCAGATCGTGTCGATGAGGCCCACAAAAGCCAGCATTGGCTTCGGTCTGCGGTGGATC
>DASTDQ010000856.1:0-2465 GCA_035710305.1 Vicinamibacterales bacterium
GAAGTCGGCTGAGCGGACGGCCGCCTGACAAGCGCGGGGGCCTCAGCCCCCGCGCGCATCGATGAGAGGACGCTACTTCGGAGCGAGAGCCGCCGTGACGTCGGCCTTCGTCAGCGGCCGGTCGGGTTGGGGCGGGTGCGCGGGAATCCACCCGTTGTAATCGAGCCCGAGCTTACCGAGCGCGTCGGCCGCCGACTTCACCACGCCCAGCTGGGCAGGGTTGGGATTGACGACGGTGATGTCGGCCGACCACACGACCTTTTCCGCCGGCAGATAGACCATCAGCATGCCGTCGCTGTGCTCGTTCGGAACCCGGTGCAGCTCGACCACTTTGCCGTTGGTTCCCTTCCGCACGTCGCGATCGCCGACGCCCCGAACGACGTCGGTCCGGCGGGTCGTCACCTTCGACAGGCTGTCGCCGATGAGCGTACGGGGCCCGGACAGAAGACGCTCGAGGACCTGCTCGTTGTTGTTGTGCGTCAGGATGGTGGCGCCTTCGGCCACCGCTGCCGCAAGGCCGCTGGCGTGATCGAAGTGAGGATGCGAGTTGACGACGAACCGGATCGGCTTGTTCGGAACGGCCTGCTTGGCCGCGGCCATGACCGCCAGGCCCCGGGCGTCATTCTGGCCGCTCTCGACGACGAGGACGTGATCGCCCATGTCCACGGCGAGCGACGTGTAGTTGCCGCCGATCTTGAAGGCGCCGTCGCCGATCTTCTCGAACGCCGGACCTGCCGCCGCCGGAGGCGGCCCGCCCGGCGCGCCGCCGGGGCCGCCGCCACGGCCAGCGGGGGGAGCCGGCGGCGTCAGCAGGGCGGTGAGGTTCGGTGGATTCGGCGTGGCCGACTTGATCTCGGCGTCGAACGTCTGCAGGCCGGCTTGCTTCTGGACGATGCGCGTCGGCACCTGCACGCCGTTCATGTTCTGGTAGTTCGAGTACTCGAACTCGACCAGGAGGTCGCCGACGACCGCGTGGTCCACGCGCGTTTCTACCTTCGTCACGAGGTTCTGCCCGCTGATGTAGCCCGTCACGCTGTACGTCTGCCCGGACGGTGACTTCAGGTTGGGTGGAGTGAACGAGACGAGCTGCTGGCCACCCTGCTGCCGAACGGTGGCGTTGTTGGCCGCCGCGCCTTTCAGAAAGCCCCAGGGAGTCGTCCAGATGTTCAGCGCCTGATTCCAGTTGTTGGAGGCCTGCGCGCCGGTGACGTTCTGGTTGAACACGCCCGGCATGGGCGGTGCGACGCCTGGCACCGTGGGCGGCTGCGTCGGGCCGGTCGCCCGGGAGACGAGCGCCGCGGGGTCGCCTGGCGGCGCGAAGTTGATCGTACGGGTGTATTCGGTGATCCGCGTCAGGTTCACAGGTCCCATGGGATCGCCGATGCTCTTGCTCTGCCCGAAGGCGCCGTTTCGCGCTGTTCCCGAGTAAGTGATGGAAGTGAGCGTGTCCACGCCCATCGCCTTGGATGCGGCGGCGACGACCGAGCCGGCGTTCTGCGCGGCCGTGCCCGCCGTGAGCAGGGCGACGAGCGCGGCAACCGTGAACGTTCTGAGCAGCATACGTGCCTCCAGACCTCAGTGAAAGTCAGTGTGCGGATCTTATATACGCGGGGAAGCGGCCGGCGTTGACCGCGCTTCCTGCGGAACCTCGACAAGAGGCGCCGCCGCCGCCCCCGTCCATACGGCCAGCGGTGCTCGAAGGCGGCCAAGTAACTCCTTCGTTTCAGGGGGGTTGGACCCTCACGGCCCGCCCGGCCGCCGCGCATCGCCCACGCATGGACACGGGAGCGATTTCGGCGTATATGGGTGCACGGCTACCAGTTGTCGATACCAGCTACCAAGCTGATTGAGAGGTGTCTGATGAGTCACAGAACGTTCCTGACGGCGGCGGCGCTCGTCCTCGGTCTCGCGGTCGGCCTCGTTGCGGCGCAGGACAAGGCACAGACCAAGACAGCAGTCGGCGCCGTCGCCAAGATTGACGGCACCAACCTGTCGGTGGATACCGGAAAGGGAGTGACACTGCAGTTCGTCACGAGCACGACCACCGGAGTCAAGGTCGCGACGGGCAGTTCCCAGGCGCGCGAGGCGAAGGCGGAGGGCAAGGCGGGCGTCAAGATCACCGACGCGGTGCACGTGGGCGATCAGGTCCAAGTGAGGTACACCGACGTCGGCGGCAAGCTGATGGCCTCTGAAGTCGAGGTGCTGCAGCGCCGGCCGGCGAGTGGACTCCCCGTCAAGTAGAGAGCGCAGGGCAGGAGGGGTCAGATCCCGATCTGGCCCCGCCGCGCCTAGAGCTGACCGCTCCTGGCGTCTAGCGTGGCGAGCACACGTCGGTACGACGGGTCAGCGAAGCGCGCGGGATGAAACGCCGCCGCGTAGTCGGGCCTCGGGCGGTCGAGGAGATGGCATGCAAGGAGCTCTGCGGCGGCTTGTGAGGCCATGATCCCGAAGCCGGAGAGCGCGCC
>DASTDQ010000857.1:0-3730 GCA_035710305.1 Vicinamibacterales bacterium
CGGCTTCACGCAGGAGCACGTGCGCGGCGGCGACCTGTTTGCGCGTATCGATATAGTCCTGACGGAATCCGCCGTTCGCCGTGACGCTTTTCCAGAGGCCTTCGCCGAGCCTGGCGTTCCGGGAATCCTCCGTGTAGCGGACAGCGTTCGCAAGGGGCAGCCTGGAAGAGTCATGCGCCACGAGGGCATCGATGAACTGCGTCGTCAAGCCGGTCAGGCACGCACGGTTGCATTCCTGCGCAAATGCCGGCGTCGGGACCAGGCTCAGCACGGACAGAATCCCTGAGAGCGCGATAAGTCTGGAGAAAAGCTCGCAACGATTCTTGGTCATGTCATGCTCTCCGTTTTCCGCTGCAGTCCGCTCCAGCTCCAGCCCAGGGCCTGGCACTGTACTCCGTTTTCATCGTCAACTGCCGCACGCTCAGCGTCCTCCTGCGTCCGGCCACTCGGTGCCTCAGTGCCTCGGTGTGTCGTGATCGTCGTTTTGAAGGCCTCGATTCGTCGGCGGAATATGCTGTCAGTTCGGCGTCGGCCTTTCGATATTGTCGATGATGAGGACGGGTAAGGACGCCGTCTCTGGCCTCAACGTCAAGCCGAGTTGTTCGGTCAGCGCAGTAAACAGACTCGGCCTCCCGTTCGCGTCAGACAGTTCCTGGAAGCCAGGGGAGTACTCCAGTCGAAAGTCATACCGCCCGATCAGGCCCGTGCGGTCCGTCACAAAACGATCGACCTCCGGGTATCCGCTGAGATTGCCGGCGAGCTGTCCGGCGGAGACAGCGCGTCCAGTAATCACTCCGCCCGCTGCGCGAATCCCGCACCAGCGATCTGGATCGGCATCGGTCGATGGCGCGTCGGGGGTGGGGCACATGACAGTGGATTCCCTGAGCTGCGGCCCCGGCCTTCGGTCGCGGCGTGCCAGAACCAGCGAGAAGGCCGGCAGGTCGCGGGTATCAGGGTGGACAAGCAATCGGAATCGATCGCGGAGCAGTGCCCGGAGCATGGCTGGTAGCCTGTTCGCGCCCGAGTCCTGACGGGCTGCGTCGCTCGCGCGCGCGGCGATGTCGAAGCGGTCGATGGCGATCCAGGGCGGCCCGCCGATCAGTTGGTCGAATCGCTGAATGCCCTCAGATCGGTAAGCCATCGCGATAAGCGCTCGCACTCGAAAGGCCGTAAAGCGAACGCTCCCGTCCGGCTGCAGGGCGATGCCCTCTGCCACGGTGTCGTCAGGATTTGGTCGGATCGAAGCGACTTCAAACGTGGGCAAGGGCGACGGCTGCTGCGCCATTCCAGCAACAGTGAGCGCGGAAACGACTGCGACGGTCAGGCCGATTCGACGCATGTGCCCTGCTCCTCTCCGTCTGCTCGCGTCTGGTCGGTTCCCATTGTGCGGACAGTGCGACATGGGCCAGTTTACGGCCACGCTGACTGGAAGACGCCGACAAAGACCGAGAATCCGGCGCAATGCTCGTGGTAATCTGCCGACCCATAATCACAACGATCGGGGGGACCCGCTCATGAGATCCAGAGTGCTTTGCGTCGCCGTCGCTGCGCTTCTTTCCGCCATCATGGCTGGTTCGCCCGCCGCTCAGGGCCGCGGGGGCATTCCCGTGCCGGCCCTGCCCGACCAGCCCTGGGAGTACCAGACGGCCAATGCCAAGATCCGCGTGCGCGTGCTCACCGGGGGCCTCGAGAATCCCTGGAGCCTCGAGTTCCTGCCCGATGCGTCGATCCTGATCACCGAACGCAACGGACGGCTCCGTCACTTCAAGGACGGCGTGCTCTCCGGTCCGGTCCCGGGCCTGCCGGCGGTCGTGTCCGACAACTTCATCAGCGGTCTGCACGACATCAAGCTGCACCCGGGCTTTGCGCAGAACCGGCTGGTCTACTGGGTCTACAACAAGGCCGATGCGCCACCGGCAGCACCGGCAGCGGGCGCACCACCGGCAGCAGGGGCAGCAGGCGCACCGGCGGCAGCAGGCGGGGGCCGGGGCGGCCGCGGCGGGGGGGGCCGGGGCGGCGGCACGAGAACACTGACGGTCGCGCGCGGTGTCTTCGATGGCACGGCGCTGACGAAGGTCGAGGACGTCATCAGGATGCAAGGCGCGAGCACCGTGTCGCGCATGCTCTTCCTGCCGGATGGCACGCTGCTCGTGAGCACCTGGGGCGAGCCCGGGCAGATGGCGCAGGACAAGATGGGCTTGAGCGGCAAGATCCTGCGCTACAACCCTGACGGTACGATCCCGAAGGACAACCCGTTCGTCGGCAAGGAAGGCTACCGGCCCGAGATCTACACGCTCGGCCATCGCACGCCCGAGAGCCTCGTCTGGCACGAGCCGACGAAGACGATCTGGGAGTCCGAGATGGGCCCGAACGGCGGCGACGAGATCAACATCATCAAGGCGGGCGGCAACTACGGGTGGCCGCTCGTGAGCCTTGGCCGTTCCTACGCCGGGCCGTATCAGCCCGGTGGCTTTCAAGCCGAGGGCATGACCGCGCCGGTCGTCAACTTCGTGCCGTCGATCTCGACGACGGGTATGACCTTCTATACCGGCGACCGAATCCCGGAGTGGAAGGGCAATCTCTTCATCGGCGGCGTGCGCTACGGCGAGATCCCGGGGACGGGCCGCATCCAGCGCATCATCCTCAACAGCAACATGGAAGAAACCCGGCGCGAGACACTGCTCGAGGACAAGCGCTGGCGCATCCGCGACATCCGCCAGGGCCCGGACGGGCTGCTCTACGTGATCACCGACGAGCGCAACGGGGCATTGCTCCGGATCGAGCCGGCTGACTGACGGCGTCACGCGAGAGGCGATGCGTCAAAGGCCACGCCTCAGGATCCTGGTCGGGCTTGCCAAGTGGGCAGCGTTCGCCGCGGGCGGGCGGCTTGCGAATGAAGCGGGTGGCTGAGCGACACGCGCAGCGTGGACGGAGCCGCCGCGTGGGTCTTACGAGCGTTTCTGCACCCTGAAGTTCAGCATGCCGGTGACGTCGGTGAGACGGACCTCAATGCGCCACGTGCCGCTCCCACCGCTGGAGCTGATGAAGGTGCCGGTGTTTCTCAGATCGCCGCTGTACACCAGTGCATTCGCGGCGTCGCGAAGGGTGACCGTGGCCTGGCCGCTGCTGATGGCGCCGGACTGATCCACGTTGGCGGCCGTCCCCGTGTTCACCCACGAGTAGGTCAGTGTCTGCGACGTGCTCGTCAGGTTCGACGCCTGGAACTGGAAGTTGTCCGGGTTGTTGGCAACCTCGGGCTGGTTCGACGGCCCAATCGGGTTGCTGTCGCCACAGGCCGCCACGAACGCAAGCGCGAACCACAGGCACCCGAGTCGATACAGACAGTGCTTTGACACCATGTGCGTTCTCCCCCTTCTGCCAGAACTCAGTAGTGGGGGCCTGGCTCCGCAGCTCACCCTATTATCGGCTGCGGGGGGGAACCGCGACAAAGAGCCGTGTGCACCCAGGCGATCTACTGCGCACACCTCAAGGTCTTGCTCTCGTCGACCAGTGTCGGGGGCAACGGAGCGACGGCGCACGCTCCCACGTCGACGGGCTGCTCTGCGTGATCACCGACGAGCGCGACGGGGCATTGCTCCGGATCGAGCCGGCCGACTGAAGGCGTCACGCGAAAGAGGGCCCGCAGGCTAACCGGCGAGCGCCCGCCTCCGTCCAAGGGCTGTGGTGATGGTCTACGGAGGAGAGATGCGTCTACGGCCGCTTGTCGGAG
>DASTDQ010000858.1:0-4662 GCA_035710305.1 Vicinamibacterales bacterium
TAGTTGAACTAAGCCGCTGAACGCGGCAGGAAAGACCCTCCAAGGTACCTCCATCGATACTGCAGTGGCCGTGGCGTCGGCCACTCCTCTGGTGTTCGCTCGCGACGAAGACGCTGCCCACACAATGCGCGCTGACGAACGGCACGGAAGACGTTCGCGGGAGCGAGGTGTGTCATGACTGAATTGCGTCGTCGCATGGACGAAGACATGGTGGTCGGCGGGATGGCGGACCGGACTCGTGAAACGTACCTCTGGGCGGTCGAAGGGCTCGCGCGCTACTACCGGCGCTCGCCTGACCAGATCTCCGATCAGGAGGTGCAAGCGTACTTACGCCATCTGCTGCGCGATCGACACCGCTCCTGGAGCACGCTCCACATTGTCGTGCACGGCCTCCGGTTCTTCTATCACACGACCCTGAAGCGCGATCGCACGACCTTTGAGATTCCCGGGCCCCGCCAGCCGGTTCAGCTCCCAGTCATCCTGAGCCCCGACGAGATCGAGCGGGTCCTCGCGCAGACTCGCAGTCCGAAACATCGGACGATGCTGCTCACCACGTATGCGGCGGGCTTGCGCCTCAATGAAGTCCTCCATCTGCGGGTGCGCGACATCGACGCGACGCGGATGATGATTCGCGTGGAACAGGGGAAAGGCGCGAAGGATCGGTACACCATCCTCTCCGCTCGCTTGTTGGAGTGCTTGCGCGTGTATTGGCCGACCTCTCGCCCCCGGCTGTGGCTCTTTCCTGCGGACGGGGGCGACCGACCGATGCATCCGACCAGTTTGCAGCGTGCGTATCAGGCTGCGAAACGGCGAGCCGGGGTCACCAAGCCGGGTGGGATTCACGGACTCCGTCACGCCTTTGCCACGCACCTGCTGGAAGCCGGCGTCGACCTCCACACGATTCAACGGTTGCTCGGACACGGCGATATCACGACCACGACCCGGTATTTCCATTTGACCAAGCACGCCCAGATCGGGCCGAATTCCGCGCTCGATCTGCTCGCGCGCTTCACGCCGCCGCCGCAGGGCTGATTCGGTGTGCGCCGTGCCATCGGGCACGGTGGTCTCGCGCGTCGGTCCTCGACTCGAGCTGGCGGACATCGTGCGCACCCATGGCGACGCGTATCGTCGAACGCACCGTCTCGCCCCCGTCCAGCATCGAGCGCTCCGCGCGATCGAGACCTGTCGGACCGCCGTGCTCGGCGGGCATCAGGAGACGTGTGACCAGTGTGGCGCGGTGCGCATCTCGTACAACTCGTGTCGCAACCGACATTGCCCCAAGTGCCAGACGCTGACGAAGGAACGCTGGCTGGCGGCACGCCGTGCCGACCTGTTACCTATTCCGTATTTCCATATCGTCTTCACGCTGCCCCACGCCCTGAACGCGCTCACGCAGGGCAATCCCCGGGTGATCTACACACTCCTGTTTCGCGCGGCTGCCGACACGCTCCTCACGTTTGGCCGGGACCCGCGCCACCTGGGCGGCACGATCGGCATCACGGCGATTCTGCACACCTGGGGCCAGAATCTATCTCAGCACCTCCACCTCCATTGCCTGGTGACCGGTGGCGCCTTGGCGGCCGATGGCTCGCGGTGGATCGCCGGTCGATCGTCCTTCCTGTTTCCGGTCCGCGCCCTGTCGACGGTCTTTCGTGCGAAATATCTCGCCGGGCTGCAACACGCGGGTGCCGCTGGCCAGCTCACCTTCGCCGGTGGCACCGCCGATCTGCTCGACCCTCCCGTCTTTCGCCGCTTTCTCGGTCAGCTGCGCGCCGTGGATTGGATCGTGTACGCAAAGCGGCCCTTCGCTGGCCCGGAGCAGGTGCTCGACTACCTGGGGCGGTACACGCACCGCGTCGCCCTCTCGAACGATCGGCTCGTCCATCATCGTGATGGTCAGGTGGGATTTCGTTGGAAAGACTATGCCGATCACAATCGCGTGAAGGTGATGGCGCTTGAGGCCGACGAATTCCTCCGACGCTTTCTCGTGCACGTCGTCCCGCGCGGCTTCATGCGCATTCGTCACTTTGGCCTGCTCGCCAATCGCACCCGTCGCGACAGGCTCAGACGGTGTCGTCTGCTGCTTCACCACCCACCGTCCGCCGACGCCGGCCCTGAATCCGTTGCTGACATGATGCAGCGGCTCACCGGCGTGGACCTGTCGCGCTGTCCGATCTGCGGGGATGGCCGGATGCACGTCACCGCCATCCTGCTGCGGGCGCCCTCCCCGCCGGATACCTCATGAGGCCCGGCAGGTGTCGCCACCGGACGACGCTTCTCGACGGACACGCGTCCGGTCGACCCTGCTGCGCCTCGCATCTGACCGGAGTCGTATCGACGGCACGGAGATACCCTGAACGTCCTCCTCTCTGTGCGCTGTCACGGGCGCCGCGCCGCGTCCGTCACGCTCCACGCATCGTCGCGATGGTCGAATGCCCGCCCTCTCACACCCGCACTGCCTTACAATCCCCATAGACTTGCGGCAGCATCGCCACGCGGCTCAGTCCAACCGGGTTTATCCGCACTGAGCCCGCGTCGGGGCTCACGTCGATCGCCGTGGCAGTGCGGATGAAACCCTTTCCGTTAGCTGGACGATGAAACAACGGAGCTTCATAGCAGCGGCTCTTGTCTTCTGCAGCACGCTTATGCTGCGTGGGGCCGCGCCGCCGACGTTTGGTCCCGTGGCTGAAGTGCTGCAACCAAGTGATCTGGCTGCGATCGCACGCCTGGCGCGAAATCGCGCGCTTTTGGCCATCGAGGCGCAGCGGAGTGATTCGTGGCCGGAGGCGTGGCTCGCCTTTGCGTACTTGGAACCTGAGTCCGATATTCGGGGCGTGAGGCGAGGTCGCATTGTCGACCTCACGTCGCTTGTTAGCGACAAGCGAGCTCAGAGTTGGCGTGTTACAGCGCGAGACGGCCGGTATGCCCAGGTGGCAATCCCGGGCCGAACGTTCTCTCAGCAGATTAGCCACACAGATCTCGATCGACCATTCAGGGTATTCGGCAGGTTTTCGGACTCGGAAATCGCTGGCTTGGTCACCTTCGTGAGGTCGAGCCCACGGAAGCCTCCAATACCGGACAATCCCGATGGCACGTCGCGCAGGCAGTTCCCAGACCAACTGGAGGGACACCTGCCACTGATCCAACTGCAGCGCATTGATGGCGACAGCGTGGATATCTGGCTCGCGGACAGTCCGAACTCAGGACAACACGCCGTACTGCATTATCAGAACGGGATGTGGCATCTCGGCGAAATCGCTATCTATATCGTGTAGCCCGCGCCGGCTAACCGGCGATTGGAGCCGACGGCGCTGAGCGCTTGTGGCAGAATTCGCGCAATGGGCCGCCGCGGCTCAATCGCAAGCCGTTAGGCCTCTGATCGAGAATGTCTCGGCATATCCTCTGGGTGGTAATTCTTTGTGGCGCGAGTGCGTGTGTCGACCGCGCACAGGAAGACTCGCGGCCACCAGAACTGATCGTTCTTGATGGTGCTAATGAGATAAACGAGGCGACCCGCAATGGTATCCTCGAGCTGAACTATCGCCTCGAGTCAGCATATCCGGCTGAGCAGGTCACGACATCAATCGAGGCCGTCTTTAAGGGCGATCGATGGCGGCCATTGACTGATGATTGGCTCAACCCGGGCAATCCTTCCGGATATGTGCGCGGCTGGTCCAGTTTTCTAGACGGTTCGAAGACGCCCAACACGATCGCCCACGTCTGGTCGGCCGAATGGAAGAACGAGGACAACGATCTCGTGATCTACAGTCTGCGATTCGATTCTGCAGTTCCCCCTGTCGAGCTGTTTCTGGAGCGCCCGGACAATCGCATTCTGAAGGTAACTGCTGCCTTCGTACCCAAAACGGTGGTAAATGCGCTCCGGAAACAGACGGGCACCGATCAACCATTGCGGTAGGCAACCGACCAGCGCCTGACATCGTTTGCAGCCGGCACCGGGGCCCGCTCGCGCGTGCCCCTCGCACGCGGCGCTATCGTTGACGCGTGCGTGCCGCAGGTGATCGGCGGGCGTTAGTAACGATCGACGCCGTTTCAGCTACTGAAAGGCTCGTCGGCGTCAATACCCGGATGGACGCGGGCCCTTCTTGCCCGACCTGGCGCGCCGCTAGCGTCGTATCAAACCTGCCACCGGCGGTTTAAGCACTAGGTCCGCTGCGCAGCATCCTCGAAACCCTCGCTCATCACTCCACGGGCGAGGCGATCTGGATGGGAACTGATCGCGCCACACCGGAGGACCCGAGCACACCAACGCAAGACAGTCGCTCGCTGCGTCGCTACCAACGGCGATGGAAGGTCGAGCGAAGCCTTCGTGCCCTTCGTGGCAAACCGCCTTCGTGATCGTCGTGGCCCAAGTTCGTTCCAGGGTCTCAGACCGCGGCCGAGGATTCGATCGCGCCGAGCAGCTCCGGCACCGACACGGTCGCCGGTCCGAACTTGCCGACCACGATGCCCGCCGCCTCGTTGGCCAGCCGCGCCGCTTCGGCAAGCGACGCCCCGGCGGCGAGCGCGAGCGCCAGCGTGGCCACGACGGTGTCGCCCGCCCCGGTGACGTCGGCCACTTCGCGTGCGGCCGCCGGGAGGTGGCCCTCCACGCGGTCGCTCAGCAGCCAGATGCCCTGATCGCCTCGCGTCATCACGACGTCG
>DASTDQ010000859.1:0-5659 GCA_035710305.1 Vicinamibacterales bacterium
TTCGAACCGCGATTCGAGCGCCTGATAGTCCGCGGCGCGCGGCCCCTCGCGCATCTCGCGATCGTGGACGAGATTGAACAGCATGGGCGACGGCGTGTAGAGGAAGAAGAGGAACATCAGCACGCCGACGAGCAGCACCAGCGCCTGCAGCGGGATTTTCCAGTAGGCGCTCATCAGCAGCGACTCGCGGGCCTCATCGACCGAGCGTGTCGTCAGATAGCGCTGGACCTGGCTCTGGTCGGCGCCGAAGTACGAGCAGAACAGGAACAGCGCGGCAATCGTGCCGGACCAGAGGGTGTACTGATTCGTCAGGTCGAAGGAGAAATCGAACGTCTGCAGACGGCCAGCCGCGCCCGCGATCCGCATCGCCTGCAGCACGCTGACCTCGTCGGGCAGGCTCGCGACCAGCACGACCACCGCGGCGGCTAGCGCCCCCACGATCAGCACCATCTGCTTGACGTCGGTCCACGTCACCGCCTGCACGCCGCCGAACATCGTGTACACCGCCGTGGGCACGGCGATCAGCAGCACGGTGGCCGTCAGGTCGAAGCCGAGCACGACGGCCAGCACCACGGCCGGCGCCGAGATGACGACGCCGAGCGACATGCTGCGCGAGAGCAGGAACAGCAGGCTGGTGAACGCGCGCGTCTTCGCGTCGAAGCGGCGCTCGAGATATTCGTAGGCGGTGTAGACCCTGGCGCGGTGAAAGAAGGGAACCAGCGTGACCGAGAGCACGATCATCGCGAGCGGCAGCGCGTAGTAGAACTGCAGGAAGCGCATGCCGTCCACGAAGCCCTGACCGGTGGTGCCGACCATCGTGATGGCGCTGAACTGCGTCGCCATCACCGACAGCCCGACCGCCCACCACGGCAGGCTCCGCCCGCCGAGGAAATACCCCTCCAGTTCCTTGCTTCTCCTGGTGAGGCGGAGACCGTCCCACACGATCCACACCAGGTAGACGGCAACGATCGCCCAGTCGACGGGGCTCACGAAAAGATTTCCTGGAAGCTGTAGAGCGCCGCCAGAACGGCGGCCCAGACGATGACGACGCGGACGTAGTGGCGCTCGACGGAGGTCACGGCTCGAATCGCATGGAGTATAGCGGCTGCCGGCTACCCAGCTGCGCAGCTCAGGGATTCAGCCAATATGCGAGCTTGACGAGCAGCACGTTCGCGGCGGGCGTCGAGAAGGCGTCCCCGAAGTCGTTCTGGAACGCGAACGGTCTTGGGGTGCCGCTGCCCTCGCGCCCCTGCTGCCACACCACGAAGAGCGTCGATCCCGGTTTGTATTCCCAGCGGAGCACGTTGGTCATGCGGAAGGACAGCACCTTGAAATCGGCGTTGCGCGCGTAGTCGTACGGCGCGTATCGCTCGTCGTAGTTCACTGAGCGGCCGTTCACGAGCTCCTTGTAGTCGGTGTAGCGTCCGGTGCTGACAAACGGTTGCGCGTACACCTGCAGCGAGAGGTCCGGCGTCATCGTGTAGTTGACGCGGAAGGTCATGGAGCTGGTTTCCTGCGACAGGCGCCCGAAGACGTAATGCGTCAGGTCCGCTGCCCTCACCTCGTCTACCCATTGCGACTCGTCCACGTTGTTGCTGTAGCTGAGGCCGACCTCGGCCGAAAGCGACGACACCGGCCGCACGACGACTGAGGGCCCGAACTCGAAGAAGCGCCCCTCCCCGCCCCGGCCGAAACCCGAGTTCCAGTTCACGGATACGGCGCGTCGATCGTTGGTGCCCACGTACTGCCAAGTCGAGAGGTACGGCTCGACGTAGCCTCCCGGGCCGCCGCGAGTCAGCCGATCGTCGAACCTTCTGGCATTGACGTTCACGCCGCCGCCGGCGCTCCACAGGTTCTGGAATTGCCAGTGCGTGTTGAAGTTGCCGCCCAGCGACAGCCGATCGCCGCCGAAGTTGAACCCCGACCACTGGTTGAAGTTGAGATAGCCGCTTCGCGCGTACTTGCCGGGCGTCTCCCGCCTGATCTGAAACCACGCGTTCTGCGGAATCTCGTCCGCGCGCTGCTGAAAACCCACGTCGTTCACATCGAATCCCGGCGACTTGTATCCGACGCTGACGTTCATGCGCGTCCAGCCGCCGGCGATCTTGCCGAACGAGATGTTGCCCGAGTGGCCGCGCAGCGACTCGGCCAGCGGATCGACCTCGACGTAGTCGGCGTCGGGCCGCTGAAAGCTGTGCACGTTGCTTCGCTGGATCCGCTCGATGGCACCGGCGCTTCCGTTGATGCTGCTCCCGGCCCAGTAGCCGTTCAGCCCCCACTCCTGGCCCATCCGCAAGTCGTAGTCGACGCCCCCGGTCACGGCGCTCTCGGGGAGAAAGGCGACCGTGTCCACGAGGCGACGGCTCGTCGTGGTCAGAATGAAGCCGAGCGACGACTGATCGGAGAACTCGCGGCGCGCGCGCGACACGGAATAGAACGTCCCCGGTTCCACGACCTCGCGGCGGCGCAGAGGACCCGCGGCGATGTCCGCCCACTCCTCCTGCGTGGCGGCCGCCAGCACGCCGACCGAGAAATTGCGGACGCGCCCCGTCAGCTTGCTCGCTCCCAGAATCGTCGATTGAAGCGGCTGAATCGAGTACTCGCCGTCGGCCGTCAAAGGGGCACCACGCGGCGTGCGGCCGATGCGGCGAGAGTAGAACAGATTGCAATCGCGGCACTGGAACTGATACGTGCCCGAGCCTTCGATGAAGAACGGACGCTTCTCGTCGAAGAACGTCTCGAACGCGCTGAGGTTCACGACGGCCGGATCGGCTTCCACCTGACCGAAGTCCGGGTTGACGGTCGCGTTCAGCGTGAGCGCGGGCGTCACGGCGTATTTCAAATCGACGCCCACCGCGGCGCCCGGATCGGGCGACGTCTGCAGAGGGTTGCCCTGCTGCACGGGCGTGGTGGCGAGCTGCCCGACGGCGTACGGAACCAGCTCGAGCCGCTTCGAGGCGCGGCCCACGGTCACGCCCGTGAGCTCTCCGAAGGAGGACACGAATCCGCTCGCGTTCCTCGACAGCAGCGGCCACGTCGCGGTCTCGTTCAGGCGCGCGACGTTGCGAACCACGGCAAAGCCGAACCGGTTGTCGCCCGCTCCGCTGAAGCGGAGCTGGGAGAACGGGATCCGGAACTCGGCGCACCACCCGTCCGCGTCGCGTCGGGCGACCACGTCCCACACGGCGTCCCAGTTGCTGTCGTTGTTGTTGTCGTTGAACCAGTAGGCATCCTGCTTCACGCCGACCGGGTTGACGCCGAACTGGTACGCGGTACGGCGGTCGTGGTAGGAGTCGATCAGGACGTGGACCCAGTCGGAGGACGAGTCGGCGTCGCGACGGGTCAGAAAGCCGACGATCTCGTCGGGACTGGGGTCGAAGGCCCGGATGGCCACGTAGATGGCCGCCGCGTCGTAGACGACCCGTGCCTCGGTGCGGAGGGTCGGCTGCCCGCCTTCGAGCGGTTCGCGCTGGACAAACGCCGTAATGGGCGCGGCCTTCGCCCATGCAGCATCGCTCAGATCCCCGTCCAGGACAATGCCGGTGGCACCCTCGCCGATGTGTACAGCCGCTGTCTCGGCAACAGCGGTCTGTGCGGCCGTGTCCGTTACCGGGACACCAATCAGCAACGCCACCAGGGCGCTGGATACACATCGACTACTCACGCCGGTCCACAGACGCTTTAGACGCAAGTTTCCTGCGTTTGGTTACATGCGCGGATGAAGGGGCATGCCTGAGGTAGCCGCAGACCGAAGCCCGAGTGATCAGTTCCCGAAAAACGCGAGAAACCCTCGGCGCAGGTGCCAGAGATCGACCTTTGACGACACCTCGAACGGCGAGTGCATGCTGACGATGCCGATGCCCACGTCGATGACATCCATGTTCTGTTGCGCGAACCAGGCGGCAATCGTGCTGCCGCCGTAGCCGGCGTCGTAGGCCTGGATCTGCCATCTGACTCTGCCGCGATCGAACAGGCCGCGCATCTTTGCGAAGAACTCCGAGTTGGCTTCGCGGCCCGCGCCGTACTCCTTTACGACCAGGCCGTACCCGAGACGCGACGCCAGGTTCGGGTTCTGCGGCTGCGGAAACAGCGGGTTGACCGCCGTGGTGGTGTCCGACACGAGCACCTCGGTCCTGGCATAGGCGCGCCGCAGCGACAGATCGCTGAACTCCCGGCCCTTCTGCGCCGCCAGCAGCTCCGAGACGAGCGTGCTGAACCACTCCGAGTTCACGCCCGTGTTCCAGGAGTTCACTTCCTCGTTGTTCACGGCGTAGGCGACCGACGTGTAACGGGGCGTCTTGACGTCCGCGATCGCGCGAAGGCTGATGTAGGCCGTGGAGCGGTCGTCCTGCCCGTACGCGCCGATCAAGGCGCGATCGAGCCCGACGTCCCGCGGCATCGTCGCGGGAACGATCTGGAGATCGGCAGACAGGAAATCGCGCGCCGTGACGCCGTACTTCTCGTGCAGCAGCGCGAGCACGCGGTCTGTGGCCGTGCGCTGACCGGCGGCGGCATCGGGAGGAAGCGTACCGACGACCGGGTCGAGCTCCTCCGTGCGAATGACCTCGGTCTGCGTGCGTCCGCGGAAGTCGCGGTCCACGTGGGGCGCCAGATCGGTGATGAGCAGCACGGGATCGTCGGGAAGGTTCCCCACGTCGATCCACACGGTCGTCCCGTCGGACTTGTCCACGCGGCCCGTGATGGCAAGCGGCACGTTGACCCACTGGTAGTTCTTGAGGCCGCCGTGCACCTGCGTGTCGATCAGCACGGCCTGCTGGCTTTCCCGGAACGGACGCGTCTTGAACTCGATGCGCGGGGAGTCGATGTGCGTGTTGACGATGCGCATGCCGTTCTCGAGCGGCTCGGTGCCGATGACGATCAAGACGATGGTGCGGTCGCGATTGATTGCATACCACCGCGAGCCCGGCTTGAGCGCGGCGGCGGACGAGGCGGCATCCCATTTACGGAACCCGTTGCTCTCGGCGAATTGCGTGGCGCTTCGCACGAAGAGCATCTCGGACTTCGCCCGCCCGAGGAAGGTCTTGAAGTCTTCGCCGAGCTTCTGCACCTCGTCGCGCTCCGCGGGTGTCAGATCGGGCCATGCGCTCCCGAAGCCGACGTCCTGCGCGCTCACCGTGATCGACGCGGCCATGCTGAGCATCACGAGGATTCCGACCACGACTCTTCTCATCACGCTCTCTCCCCGCTTCATGACGTAGAGGCGGGTCTTGAGACCCGCCTAGGCTTTCTAAAACGAGTTTCCCGCCGCCGAGTTCAGCCAGACTGCGCGAAAACGCCTCTGCGCGTCGGTCAGCGTCTGCCCGGCCTCTTCCGTCGTGACCAGCTCGACTCGCGGATCGGGTCCCAAGCGGATCACGCTCGTCACCCGGGCGCCGCGCCGTTCGAACACGACCGGCAGCGGATCGCCCGGCTTGCGGGCAACGACCAGCCGCTCGACGTCGGCGGCCTGGCTCACGCGGGCGTTTCCGAGCGACACGATCACGTCCTCCCGCTCGAGCCCGGCCTCGTAGGCCGGGGACCCCAGCGGCACGTCGCCCAGAATGCGGACTCCCGCCTGATCGCCCTGCAGCCAGAGCGCTCCGGCAAACGCGCGGTCTTTCCTCGATCTCAACACGAGGCCGGCTCGCGCGACGAGCGG
>DASTDQ010000860.1:0-25684 GCA_035710305.1 Vicinamibacterales bacterium
AGGTCGATGAAGATGACGCGGCGGGCCTGTCCGCCCGCGGTGGCCTCCGGGATCGTGTCAGTCACTCAGTGCGTCAGCGCGTGGAGCAGGACGTTGATCCCCACGGCGTATCCGTCGGGAGAGAACTGATAGAAGAACGCGGGATCCTCGCCTTCGCGCTCCCACGAATCCGCGATATCGGTGTTGTGCGTCATCACCACGATGATCCGGCCGTGGTGATCGCGAACGACGCGGAAGTGCGGCACGGCGCTGTCTTCGCCGCGTTCGGAGGTCACCGCGCCCCGCGTGGACCGCCAGAACTGGATGTTCGTGATCTGCGGCACCTTCTCGACGACGTATTGGGACTGGAAGATCGGATCGCTGAGCGGCACGTCTTCGATCGGGTATTCGCTCGGCGGCAGGACCTTGGCCAGTTCGTGCGTCCACTGTTCCCAGGCCAGCGGCCCCCAGAAATCGTCCACCCAGAGGAAGCCGCCTTTGAGCAGATACAGCCGCAGGCGCTCCACCTCGTCGTCGTTCAGCCCGATCGTCCCGACGTCGGAGGCCATGGTAAACGGGCACTCGAACAACGCGTCGTCGGTAATCCGCACGACGTAGTGGTTCGGCTCGCGCCCGTCGGACCAGCTGACGGGGGCCCGCGTCAGCTCCGAGAACCTGATGGTGAGGTTGATCTCGCCGTACGGATAGTCCGTACGCCATCCTCCGCCGGAAGGCTCGCTTCGCACCGACGTATACCAGAGCCGGCACACGACGAAGTTGCGGTCAGGGAACAGGGCCGGCGCCGGCCGCGGGGCGCGGTCGAAATAGCCGCGTCCGAACTGCGCGAACGCCGCTCCAGATGCCAGCAACGACACCAGAAGGACGAGCGGCAGGGCGACGGGGCGAGCGGTCCGTGCGCTCATGACGGCAGTGTAGCGCGGACGGCCAGTGCCGGTCCGCGCGACACCGTCGGAATGGCCGCTATTTCATCGGAGAGTAGTCGGTCGGCACCAGGAACTGCGACACGACGCTTGCGACGATCTTGCCGTTGACCTGTGATTCCTGCGCGACCTTCTGCCACTCGGCATCCTTCTGGAACGCAGCCCAGCTCTGCTTGGCGGCATCCCGATTGGCGTGCGAAATGAGGTAGACGAGCGTGTTCTGCGAGAGCGGCGCGTCCTGCGGCGTGAAGTACGCCACGTTCGTCATCCCGTGCTTCTGGAAGATCCGCATCGTGTGGTTCCGGAATCGCGCGTTGAGCTCGCCCAGCTTGCCGTCGGGCGCCGTGTAGGTTCGAAGCTCGAAGACGCGGCCGCTCTGCGCCTGCAGCACGCCCTCGCCGGGAACGACGCCCCGCGTCAGGAACCCCAGCACGAACGCGGCCGAAATCGCTGCGACACCGTACGACTTTCTCATGGGCAGACTCCTCCTTCTGTCACGACAGGTTCTGGGGAAGCGGCACCTCCGCATCCCGGCCAACGACGGTCGTCCATTCCCGCACCCACCATCTGGTGACGAGCCCGTTCAGGACATACGGGTCGGACCTGGCGAAATCTTCCGCAGCCTGGGGCGACTCGCCCCGGAACAGGAACACGGCGCCGTCGGCGGGCTTGGCGAACGCACCGGCGAGCACCAGCTCGCCCCGTGCCTCGGCCTCACGCGCTTTGGCTATGTGGTCGCGGCGGTACGGGGCGCGGCGCGCCACGTAGTCCTCGACGACGTCATACATGAGCAGATAGTGCATCGCCGCGGATGGTACTACGCGACGAGCCTCTCAGATAAGCTAGAACCATGATCAAGGCAGTGTCTTCATCAAGGCTTCTTTCGTGGCTCCTCATTCCGTTCGTTCTGGCGACGCTCGCCTGCGGCTCGAGCCCCGAGCAGAGCGCCGCTCCAGCGGCGCCGGCACAGCCCGCGTCCGACAGCGGCCGCAAGTACCTCCTCGAGACCATCGACGACGCGGCGGTCGTGCAGATTTACGCGGACCAGTTCTCGGCGCTGCCGCTCCGGGAGAAAGTGCTCATCTGGCACCTGTACCAGGCGGCGCTCGCCGGGCGTGACATCTTCTACGATCAGAAACACCGGAACGCGCTCGAGATGCGGCGCGTGCTCGAGGCGATCGTCACGCACGCCGCCGGCGTTGACGGGCCGACGCTGGCGGAAATCCAGCGCTACACGAAGCTCTTCTGGATCAACAACGGGCCCTACAACAACCTCACGGCCCGCAAGTTCGTCCTGAAGACGACGCCGCAGGCCTTCGCCGCGGCGGCGCAGGCCGCGTCCAAGGCTGGAGCCACGTTCCCGGTGCAGGAAGGCGAGTCTCTCGACGCGCTCCTCTCCCGGCTGCAGCCGATGTTCTTCGACCCCGAGGTCGATCCTATCGTCACCAACAAGACGCCCGGGCCGGGCAAGGACATCCTGACCGCCAGCGCCAACAATCTGTACTCGGGCGTCAGCACCGCGGACTTGCGCGGATTCACGGAGCGCTATGGTCTCAACTCGAGGCTCGTGAAGAGCAAGAACGGGCTCGTCGAGGAGGTCTACCGCATTAACGGGCGCTACGGGAAAGAGATCGCCAGGATCGTCGGCCACCTCGAGGCAGCCGTGCCGCACGCGACCGCGCCGATGGCCGCGGCGCTTCGCGCGCTGATCCAGTGGTACCGCACGGGCGAGGACAGCGACCGGGTGAAGTACGACATCGCGTGGGTGCAGGACAAGGACTCCCCCGTGGACACGATGAACGGCTTCATCGAGGTCTACATGGATCCGCGGGGGATCAAGGGGTCCTGGGAAGGCCTGGTCTTCTACGTCAACAGGGAAAAGACGGAACGCATCCGTAAGTTCGCGAACAACGCGCAGTGGTTCGAGGATCGGATGCCGTACGACGCCAGGTACCGCAAGCCGGACGTCAAGGGCATCGTCGCCAACGCCATCGACGTGGTCATCGAGACGGGTGATTCAGGCCCGGTCACGCCGGTCGGTATCAACCTGCCCAACGATCAGCGGATTCGCGAGCAGTACGGCAGCAAGTCCGTGTCGCTGTCGAACGTGCGGGAGTCGTCGGACAACGCGACGCCAGCCGCCATGCGCCAGGAGTTCTCCTGGACCCCGGAGGAAGTGGAGCGCGCGACGAAGTTCGCGGCGCTGGCGGCCGAGCTCAACACCGACATGCACGAGGTGATCGGCCACGCGTCCGGCCGTCAGGCCGAGGGCTTCAAGGGCTCGCCGCAGAGCGTCATCAAGGAGCACTTCTCGGCACTGGAAGAGGGACGCGCCGATCTCATCGGCCTCTATTTCGTCGCCGACCCGAAGCTCGTCGAGCTCGGCATCGTCCCCGCCGCCGACCACGACGCGATCGTCCGCGCCGAGTACGAGGCGTACACACGAAACGCCATTGTCCAGCTCCGCCGCATCCGCGAGGGCACGCAGATCGAGGAAGACCACATGCGGAACCGGCAGATGATCATCCACTGGCTGATGGCCAATACGAAGGCGATCGAACGGCGGCAGCGCGACGGCAAGACCTTCTACGTGATGGTGGATCCCAAGGCGTTCCACGAGGGCGTGGGACGGCTGCTCGTCGAGGTGCAGCGGATCAAGTCCGAAGGGGACGCAGCGGCCGCCGCGAAGCTCTTCGATACCTACGGCATTCACTTCGATGCAAAGCTGCGCGACGAGGTCGTCAAGCGCGTGGACGCACTCAAGCTGCCGTCGTACACCGGCTTCGTGATGCCAAAGCTGACGCCGGTGACCGACGCCTCGGGAACGATCACCGACGTCAGGATCTCGTACCCGATGGACCTGACGGCGCAGATGCTGGAGTACGCGGAAAGCACGAAGTGAAACCTCCCACTTACTTTCCGGCTTTGAGCTTTGAACTTTCTGTTTTCAGTTCGTCTTCTCGGGAGAACATCACGAGCGGCGTTCCCTCGGGCCCGATGTAGCCTCGTCCCATCCCGGTGACGTTGAACGACAGCGCGACGTTGCCAGCGCGGTCGAGGCCGATGACGCCGCCTTCGCCTCCGGCCGCCCTGAGCACCTCGAGCACCACCGTGTCCGCGGCCGCCTGCACGCCGAGGCCCGTGTACTGGACGCGCGCACAGATGTCGTGCGCCACCGTGTAGCGGATGAAGTACTCCCCCTGGCCGGTCGCCGAGATGGCGCAGCTGTCGTTGCTGGCATAGGTGCCGGCGCCGACGATCGGTGAGTCGCCCACGCGGCCGGAGCGCTTGTTCGTCATACCACCGGTTGACGTGCCGGCCGCAAGGTTCCCGTGGCGATCGAGCGCCACGGCGCCGACGGTGCCGAAGTAGGCGCTCGGCGCGTCCCGTTCCATCGCCGGCTGCGCGGACGCGCCCTTCTTCACGCGCTGCCTCTCCTCTTCGCGCGCGCGCTCGAGGGCCTGCCGCGCGCGTTCGGTGCTGAAGTAGCTGTTCTCGACGAACTCGACTCCGGCGTGATCGGCGGCAAAGGCTTCGGCACCCGCACCGGCCAGCATGACGTGCGGTGACTTCTCCATGACCAGGCGCGCCAGCAGAATCGGGTTCTTGATTCGCGTGACGCCGGCAACCGCGCCCGCCTTGCGAGTGGCGCCGTCCATGATCGACGCGTCCAGCTCGTGGGTCCCCTCGTGGGTGAATACGGCGCCCTTCCCGGCGTTGAAATGCGGCGAGTCCTCGAGGATGACGATGGCAGCCTGAACGGCGTCGAGGCTGGAACCGCCGCCGGACAGGACTTCGTGACCGGCCTCGAGCGCGGCGGTCATCGCCGCGCGCATCGGTTCGCGGCGATCCCCAAGGCTCTCCAGCGTGAAGTTTCCGGCCCCGGTGTGAATGACGAGGCCCCATCGAGGCTGCGGTGTCATGTCGGTGGAAGGCAAGGACGGCTCGGGGGCCGAGCAGGACATCACCAGCAGGGCGGCGCAGGCGGCAAGCGCGGCGGCGTTAGAGCACCCGAATGAGGATGTCACGGCTCGCCGTCGGACGATCGCCCACGTTGGCGCTCGCCTCGACGTGAATGACGTAGAGGCCGGGTGCGGCGTCTTCGAGCGGCACCTGCGCCAGGAATCCGTGCCCGCCCGCGCCCGCGAGCTCCTTCGACGAGCGCTCCTCTCTCGTCGTGGCAATGACCCGCCCGGCGTCGGTGCGCAGCTCCACCTTCATTTCGATGACATGCTCGGCAGCACTCTGCAGCTTTTCGTACACCTCGGCGTACACCGAGAGCCGATCGCCGGCCTGGAACTCGCGAGTGGCGGTGATCGGCCCTGGCAACTCTTCGCGGAGCGGATCGAACGGTCGGACCGTGATTCCGCTCCTTGCCGAGTCCGCCGTCAGCGCCACGCCGCTCATCGTCAGCCCCGTTCTCGTGTAGTCGGGCACGTCGAGGTCGTACATGACGCTGCCCGCGCGCGTGGGCGTGCCGCCGGCGGCGCGAAGCTGGTAACGGCCCGGGGGAAGCTGCATCTCGGTCAAGACACGGACGCCGCCCGCCGTCGTGCGCTCGGTGGCGTCCTTGTTGAAGCTCACTCGAGCTTCATGCCGCGGCCCGGGGTGAATCTTGCCGTCGGCCGACACAGCCGCCACCGCGACGACGACGTCGGTGGCGACCTTACCGTCCTTCTCCACGAAGCCGAGCGCGGACGCGTTCATTTCGAGCGCGATGGCCACCTTCGCCCGCTGCGTCCCGCGCTGGTAGGACGCCGCGAACACACGCATGGGAACGGCTCCGTTGGGGACGGGGCTTCCGAGCGACTCGGCGATTGCCGGCGGGATGCGCCCCTTCTCGGCCGCCGTGAGCGGAGCGGTCTGCGGGCGGCCGCCGAGCGGCGCTAGGTATCCGCGTCGGGCCTGGACGACGAGCCCCGGCCGCTTGACGCGCACGTCCAGCTTACGGAAGCGGCCGTCGCGGCGGTCGTTGGTTGACGAGAAGCCGAGCACGTAGTACCGGCTGTTGTCGCGCACGATGCGGGCGAACGACTCCTGGATGCTGTTGGTGTTGACGACGGCGAAACCGCCGGTTGCCTCGGCGAGCGCGCGCAGATCGATCGTCGCCTCCAACCCGCTGAACGCTACGAACTCCCCTTCGCCCAGGTTGTCTCCGCCGATCGTCAGCCCGGCCGGATCGATTGGGTAGATCGCCACGTTCCCGCGCGTGGCCGCCGTGATGGCGCCGTGCAGGTCGCCGAAGGCAATCGACTTCGTGCCGCCGGTGTAGTCTAGGGCCTCGAATACATCGAGGCCGAGGCCCGACGTCAGCAGGATCAACGCCTTGCGCCGGCCCTTCAGCGTGGCGGCAAACTCGACGAGATCGCGCAGGGCCTTCATGCGATTGCGAACGAGGTTAGACCGTTCGGCAGTGCTGGGGACGGATTCGTACGCGAACCCACCCGACACCTTGTCGGCGGCGGCGAGCAGCAGGCGACGGTTGCCCGTGAAGTCCTGCGTGTTGCGGGACTGCCCGCGGCCCATGTAGACGATCGCGGCGACGTCGTTCGGCGCGAACTCCTGCTCGATGAACCGGCGAAGGAAGCGGCGCGTGCGCAGCGCCTGGACTTCGACGATATCGTCGATCGCGATGATGTACACGCGCCCTTCGCCGTCCTCGTTCGTGCCGATGTCAGGCTCGACGTCTGGCGAGGCGAGCGACCGTTCGACCCGCTCGATGGGAATATCGACGAGCGTAAACGAGACGATCTTCTGCGGCCTGCCGTCCTCGAACAGCTCGAAGTCGCCCGCCGTGAGGTCGGTCACCAGGTTGCCGCGCTGGTCCGTCACGAGGACGTCCACTTCGGTGGCGTCCACCTGGGAGCGGAAGACGGCTGGCGGTTCCTGGGGCTGCTGACCCTGGAGGGCGGGCGTCACAAACGGAGCCACGACGGCAACAAGAGCGGCTGTGAGTCGGCGTTTCACACGTACTCCGGGTCGCGGGGCTGGCAGAGCCATTCTAATCGAACCCGATCGTCCGTCCGTGCCGAGCCCCGGCTCACCGCTTGCGCTCGAACACGACGTTCTTGGCCAGCAAATTCGGCGTGGCTGTCCTGCCTGCCAACGTCCACGCATCCGAGAACGGCCGCCCGTCCGCAGGCGTCAGCCTCGGCGTCCACCAGGCGCGATCGATCCGCGCACCCTGCGGCAGCGCGAAGCCAAGAAGATCTTCAATCTGCCCAAACGTCAGGACGACGACGTCGGCGTACCGGTGCTCGAGGTATCTGTGGAGTGGAGCACAATCGCCGCTCACCACGCGTGGGCGAGGCTCTGTCGCCGTCGCCTCGGGAGATGACTTGTCGGGAGCGATCGACGCCAGCCTCGCTGTCCGTTTCCACATGATGTGCTGATCTCCCCGACGTCACATGTCGGGAGAACACATGGTACTGCGCCTTCACCGAATGGCGTGTGCGATTGTGCACAAGGCATGAACCCGCCCGCCAGAGCCGCCTCCCGCCTACAGGAGGGCTGGGCACGCGGGATGTTCATATTTGAACAGCGCCTCTGACGCTCGAGCCGGCACCATGGCGTCTTTGCAGGCGTCGACAGCGCCGCCATGATGGAAAAGCTGAAGGAACTGTTCCCGACAATCGATCGACGACCGGCCGCTGGACGATCGCCGACGGCAGTTGGATTCGATGACGCGATGACCGCGCCGGCCGGAAAGCCACGGGCCACGGTTGATGCCACGATGATGGAGACCTTCGGATACAGCCTCCGAATCAAGCCGGATCGCCGGCGTGGCTCTTCAACCTATCGCGGGGGTGAACGCCGTCAACGTACGTGAGCGCCGTCCGTCCTTAGCCCCGCTCGCCGCGACCGCCTGGCACGCTCGCCGATCGAGTGCGTTCGCTCTTGAACTCTAAAGCCTGGAGAGCGAGGCCACCACGGAGAACCGGATTGGACCTCGGCGGACGAAGAGGCGCGTCCGACTCGCTCGTCAATCCTGGCAAAGGCTTCGCGGTAAACAGGAGGCGACACGGCCGGGCGATGAGCCGCGCCCACCGGTTGGCTCGATTCACGCGCGCGCTGTCCGTCGCGATGCCGGTGTTCGCGTACATTTGTCGATAGAGCTTCGACAGCAGCACGAACGCGAGGCGCGCGCGCAGCGTTGGCGTGCACCGGGAGCGCTCCCAGACGCGGCGGAGACTGTAGAACCGATCCCACACGGCCTGCGTTCGCGCACGAATCTCGTCGGGCGTCATCACGGGGTGAGGTGTGTAGACCTTCGGCCGGTGCGCCTGCGGGATCAGCCAGTGCCGGGTGATCGGAATACCGGCCACCTTCTGTGCCTCGGCGCCGACCTTCTTCTCCCACGCCTCGAAGTCGACTGTGCCCGGATACGGCGTCAGCATGACGAACTGCGCGAAGGCGAGCTCCGCGCGCTCGGCCACATCTGCCGTCGCGTCGAACGTCGAAGGCCGGTCGCTGGGCAACCCGAAGATGAACGAGCCGAGCACGTACACCCCGTGCTCGCGAAACTTGCGGAGCCGTTGAACCAACGCGTCGCCGACGTCGTTGAAGTTCTTGTAAATGTCCTTCAACCCTTCGGGCGTGACGGCTTCGACGCCGACGAGCGCGCCCTTGATATTCGCGCACCGCATGGCGTCGAGGAACGAATCGTCCTCAGCCGCTTCCATCGTGATCTGCGTGAAGAACACCATGTCCGGCGGCAGCTCCGCCAGCCTCGCCATCAGCTCGAATCGCTCGGCCCGGAGTCCCCGCAGCTGCTCGAGACGCGCCACGTTGCCCTGCCGCTCCGCCATGGCCAGGTCCGCCAACGTGACCGGGTAGAAGTTGTCGTCCGCGAGCGCCACGAAGCGGAATCCGCGCCGGCGCAGCTCCACGATCTCCGCCACGACACTGTCGACGCCGCGCTGCCGGGGCTTCTGTCCGTCGGTGCGCCACACCGAGCAGAACGAACAGTGTTTCGGGCATCCGCGCACGGTCTGCACCGAGCCCCACATATATCGGCCGGCGGGCAGCAGATCCCAGCGCGCGGGCACGAACTGGTCGGCGTCCACGCGTCCACCGTCGTATCGTGGCTGGAGCGTGCCCTGCACGGCATGATCGATCACGAGCGGCCACACCACGTCGCCGTCGCCGCGAACGACGGTGTGCGCGCCGCCACGCTCGTACGCCTCGTCGGGATACAGCGTGGCGTGTATGCCGCCGAAGACCACCGTCGCCCCGCGCGCCCTCGCGGCCGCACCAAGCTCGTAGCCGCGCAGCGCATTTCCCGTGTGGATCCCGATCCCCACGATGTCGCCCGCGACGATGGTGTCGAGATCGAGTGGCTCGAGCGTCTCATCGACGATGCGTGGCCGTCCGTATTCCGGCGGCGTGGCCGCGCCCAGCACGAACAGCCAGCGCGGCGTGATCACGCCAACGCCGAAGGACAAATGGCTGGGGTTCACCAGATGGACGGTCATCGCACTCCACAGCAGACGGAGGGCACCGTCGCTTTGAACACGAACTGCTTGAAAGAGACTGCGCTCGGCATCGTCACGCTCCTGCACGGTCGCTCAGTGGCTCCCCGATGCTCGGAGGCTGAGGCGACGTCACAATGGCGTGGCACCAGTCTGGCGGGCAAATGTAGTCTAGCGTACATTTACCGGCCGGCCTGATCGCCGGGCGTGAACGGGGTGTTAATCGCAGCTACACGGCGGTCCACGTATCGACGTGCGCCAGGTTGATACCAACGGCACAGTCGGATCGGGTGCAGACGAAATTCGTCGAGCCGTGCCTGCCGTCGTCCAGCTTCCGCTGAATTTTCGTCTGCGGGTGCTGGCACACCGGACACTGGTGTACTGCGGGCCGCGCCAGCGACAATTTCGAGTCGGCCATCAGTCCGGATCAGGAGCAAGGGGATTGTTGGTGACGGCCTTCCGGCACATGACGCTGATTCTATGGAGGGAACGGGGAGGGTGCTGTTCCAGATTGCACAGCATGGCGGTGGTATACTGGCTGCTCCTGCTTTTCTGAGCCCTAGGCCATTCAGGCCCAGCCCTCACCAAAGCCTTTTGCGTGAGGGTCACATGTCCATCGCCCTGCCTACTGTTGTCTCCTCACCGCGTGCGGCTGTGTCCACGGCGGTGCTCGAGGCAGCGAGTGTCGATGAACGGTGGGCCGCATGGCAGGCGAAAGGCGCCGCGCACGACCGTGCCTTCCGCCGGAAGATCGCGGTCGCGGCACCCATACTGATCGTCGTCGCCGCTGTCGTTATGTACGTGCTGCTCGGCCGCTGAGCGTCATATGCGCTGGCCTGCGAGTTCACCCGACTTCGGCCGCGGCGACGCGCAACGGCCGCATTCCTCTGCAGCGGCCACGACCCCGAGTGCGTGTCCGGCATGTCAGTCCCCTTCGATTACGACGACGGCGCGAAACCCGAACGAGAACACCTATTGGCGGTGTGGCGGCTGCGGCGAAATCTGGAACGCCTCTCGACGGGGGGCCGGGCCGAGCCGAGCGTATCGATGGCCGTGAGTGCGCGCGACCTCAGGCGCGATCTCGAGGAACTGATCGCGGCGCTCGACCGGCGGGTGCCGCGCGTCGAACGGGCAGGCGAGGCCGGCATTGCACGGGATGCCGCGGCGCTGCGTGCGAAAGCCCTCGCCCGCCTGGCGGAGCTCACCCGCAAGGCCCCCATCCGGACGGCGACTGACGCACGCTAGCCGGGCGCAGGTCACCATGCGAACAACACCGTTCCCGGCGAGTCCATCCGACGTGGCGGCGCTGACCGTGCCGGAGTTCACACGCGAGCTGGACTTGAACGGGTCGGTGTCGCTCGATGCGGTCTGCGGGCGGTTTCTCGAAGACGCCAACCGGGCGGTGGTCTGGTTCATCCGATTCCGCGCGCTGACGGCCTGGCGCGAACGCATGGACGTGGCCCCGTGGCTGCGATCGACGCCGTCACACGCGCACCGCGCCTGCGAGCTGGCCGCGAGTTTTGACTTGAATGACGCGTGGGAATTCGACGCCGAACGGTTCCGTTCGGCCGTGGAATCAGTCGCTCGCTAGACGGACACGCAAAGGCTCGAGTACCTGACCTGTTCAGGGTTGCTCACAGGAGAGGCGATGCCATCCGCGCCATTACGTTCGACTCGTCTCTTGCCTGACGGGACCCCTTTGCAGAATCGGCTCCTTGCGGCTCTGCCGCGTGCCGAATACGACCGGATCGTGCCCTTCATCCGAATGAGCACCGTGACCACCGGCGAAACCCTGCAGGCGCACCGTAGGCGGATCAAGGACGTCTACTTCCCGAACGGCGGCGTCTTCTCCATCACCAACGAAATGCAGAACGGCGGGCTGGTGGAAGTGGCAACCGTGGGGCGCGAGGGCATGCTGGGGATCGGCGTCTTCTTCGGCGACCTGGCCGGAATCGGCCGCACGTTCCGGCAGGTGGCCAATGGCCGGCTGCCGTCGATGGCCGCCTCGAGATTCGTCAAGGAGACCGCCGGCGCCGGACCATTTCGCGATGTCGTCCGCGTCTACGCTCAGGCGAACCTGCTGCAGATCATGCAGTGCACCGCGTGCAACGCGCTACACAGCGTGACCGAGCGGTGCTGCCGGTGGCTGCTGCAGACGCACGATCGCGTTGACGACGACACCTTCTCGCTCAAACAGGAATTCCTTGCAGTCATGCTCGGCGTCCGTCGCCCGACGGTCACGGTGGTGCTGCAGACCCTGCAGCGCGAGGGGTTGATCGCGAGCCGCTATGGGCGAATCCGCATCCTCGAACGCAAGCGCCTGGAAGCCGCCTCGTGCGAGTGCTACCGCGTCATTCGCGCCCATTTCGCACGGCTCGGGTTGTAGCGCACGGCACCACGCCCAGGACCGATGTCTGCGTTACCCAGTCCCACCGTGAACGACTCCTGGTTCGGGCGTGCCCGGGAAGTGGCATGCGATCTCCTGATCGCCACCGCTCTCATTTGGACGCTGCCGCTGCTGCTCGGCGCCGCGGTCGCCCTCGTACAGCTGCTCTTGGGCTCGGATTAGAGTGTCCACGCAGAGCGACCGCGCAGTGTTCCAAACAGCACAGTTCCAAACAGGACATCCGCAGGCATCCCATCCTGTCAACATGCGGTCCGTAGCCAACGAGGGATGCGATGCCGAAATCCGGAGTCTCACGTCGCGCACGCCGGGACCAGGAACCACCCGATCGAGCGGAGTGGGCCGGCGCAGTGGAAGGCCAGGTCAAGGAGATCTATCACGAGATCGGCGCACAGGTGAAACGAATGCAGCGACTGCAGGAGCAAGCGGACGAGTTGCGGACGACGCTTCTCCTCTGGGTCGTTCCCCCAGCCGGGAACGCCAGGCGCCCGCCCGCTAGTCGTGGAGAACGACGCTCAGGAGAGCCGAGTTGATCTTGAGGCCGCCGTTGTATTCGATGAACCCCAGTTCCCGGAACTTGTTCATGAAAAAGTTCACGCGCGATCGTGTCGTCCCGATCATGTCCGCCAGTGTTTCCTGGGAGATCCTCGGTATCGTTCGCTCCGCGCCGGTCTGACCGGTGTACTGTGCCAGCAGCAGAAGCGCCCGCGCGAGCCGCTTCTCGCTGGAGTTGAACAGCTGGTCGACGAGGTCCGCTTCGATGCGGATGTTCCTCGACAGCATGAACGAGATGAACGCGTCGGAGAACGCCGGCTCCTCGTGGAGCAGCCGGAGCATCGCGCCCTTCTCGATCACGAAGACCGTGACGTGCGTCGTCGCCGTCGCGGTCCCGATTCGAACCGGCTGGCCAGTCAGCGCGCCTTCTCCGAAGAAGTCCCCGGGGCCCAGCATGGCCACGACCGCTTCTTTTCCGCTCCGGGACAGGACCGAGATCCTGACGCCGCCCTTCTGGATGTACATCACCGCGTCGCTCGGTTCGCCCTGCGCGAAGACGACTTTCCCCTTCGGGAACACCACCAGGCGGCGCGCGGCACCCACGGATTCGAGGAACGCTTCGACGTCGAACGTCGGTGCCTGGCTGCCCTTCACGGGCCGTGCCTTCGCCTTTGGCATCACAATCGGAGAAATTATCGCACGCGACTCCGCTCTCCGGCGTCATCGCGTGGGTGTCCACTGTGGAACAGCGCGCCTCTGCCGCTTTCGGTAGGCTCAATGCGCATGGTGTTGTTTCCGCGTCCCGCGCCCCGGTCTCATGTCGAGTGTCCGCGGTGCGGATCGCCACACGCCTTCGTCACGCTCGCGCGCGCCGACACGCAGTGCTCTTTCTGTCCCCAGTGCCAGTATCTCTGGGACACGCTTCGTGCCTCTCACCCGGCGTACTCGTCTGGTCGTCCCGCGACTGTTCGCGACTGAGCAACGCAGGGTTGCGCGAAGCCGATGTGGGTTATGTGACGTTCCTGAGTGGATACGCGCGTGAGGCCAACGGTGACCGCATCGACCTGTATTGCTGAGCTGCCGACACGAGCGGCGCGCTGGCGCGCGGGAGGGTTATCGCCGCGCCTTGTTGATGATCTGGCTCATCGTCTGCGCCGGATCGTTCCAGAAGAGCAGGAGCGCGAGCGGCGGCAGCAACCCGAAGGCGGCCGCGGCTGCCATGGCGACACCCGAGACACCGACCGCCATCGCCACGGCGAACACAGTGACGACCCACGCGGCGGAGACGGTCATCTTGAGGCGTTGCAGTTCCATGGCGACAGCATACTGGAGCAGCGGCTGTCGCACTGTTCAAAACGGCACGTACCCGCCCCGCAGCCTGCTGCCGATCATGAACAGCGATCGTGCGCATCCTGGCACACTCGGGGCGCAGCGGCTATTATCCGGCCTCAGATCCAAGGAGCATCGACGTGGCACAGCCCGGCAGCGTGACGCGGCGCGAGTTCGTGAAGACGGCGGGCACCGCACTCGCGGGCACGTCGTTGATGAATGCCGGACCGTCCGCCGGCGGCCGCCCCGGCCCGCCTGTCCGGCGATACGCCATCATCGGCACCGGCGATCGCGCGACGTCCATGTGGGGACGCCCGGTTCTTCAGGAGTATTCCGACGTCGTCGAGCTTGTCGGATTGTGCGATGTCAATCCGATACGCGCCGAGGCGTCGAAGCAGCTCATGGGCGCGTCCTGCCCCGTCTTCACCCGCTTCGACGAGATGTGCGAGCGGGCGAAGCCGGACCTGCTGATGGTGACCACGGTCGACAGTTTCCATCACGAGTACATCGTGAAGGCGCTCGACCGCGGCATCGACGTCATCACCGAGAAGCCGATGGTCATCGACGAGAAGCAGTGCCAGGCCGTCCTCGACGCCGAGGCACGCAACAGGCGGAAGATCATCGTCACGTTCAACTACCGCTACGCGCCGCGCCATCGCATCGTCAAGGAGCTGCTGATGTCGGGGGAGATCGGCCGCGTGCTCTCGGTGGATTTCGCCTGGTACCTCGACGTGATCCACGGCGCCGACTACTTCCGCCGGTGGCACCGGCTTCGCAACGGCGGCGGCACGCTGTTCGTGCACAAGGCGACGCACCACTTCGACCTCGTCAACTGGTGGCTCGACGCCGATCCCGTGGAGGTCGTGGCGAGCGGGGACCTGAAGGTGTACGGGCGGAACAGCCCATTCCGCCACACCCATTGCCGCCCGTGCCCGCACAAGACAGAGTGCCGGTTCCACTACGACATGACCAACGATGCGACGCGGATGAAGCTCTATGCATCCGCGGAGGGCGTGGACGGCTACCATCGCGACGGCTGCGTCTTCCGGGAGGACGTGAACATCTTCGATACCATGTCGGCGATCGTGAAGTACTCGAACGGCGTCACCATGAGCTACGAGCTCGATGCCCACCTGCCGTACGAGGGGTTCGCGATCGCGTTCAACGGCGAGTTCGGGCGTATCGACGTGCGCGACCACGAACGGCAGCCGTGGAAGGTGGCCGAGGAGGACGAAACGGAGATCTACCTCACGAAGAGCTTCGGCGTCCGGAGGCGCATTCCGATTACCGGCAGCACCGTCGGCGGGCACGGAGGCGGCGACACGCGGTTGCGCGACCTGATCTTCCGGAAAGCGGACGCGCCCGACCACTTGAAGCTCCCCGACTCGCGCGCGGGCGCCATGTCGTGCCTCACGGGCATCGCGGCGCGCAAAAGCGCGGACGAGAAGCGCGCCGTGCGGCTCGCCGATCTGGTCCGATTCCCGAACGCATAGCTGGCGAGATGTCGTCGGGCGGAGAGGCGGAATACTGACGTGCCGCAGGTGTTCGATCGCCGAGTCAGGGCCTTGCGCGCCGCGTGGAAACGGTCTGGCATGGAGGGCGTCGCGATGCTCGCCCTCGGGTCCCAGCTCGTACCGCGACAGCTCTTGTTCGCGCACGACGTCGACGTGCTCAAGCTCGTCGAGCTGAACGTCCCCGCATTCGTCGCGTCCACCGGCGCGTACGAGTTCTCGACGGCCGACGCGTCGATCCTGGAGGAGCTCGTGGAGTGCACGGACGTTCCGGTCTCCATCGATCGTCGCCGCAAGAGGTTGGCGCAGGCCCTGGCCCTCTGCGCCTCCTGCATCACGGTGCGCCACCAGGGCCGTCTGGTGGCCTACGCCTGCGCGTTCGTGGGCAAGTACGTGCTGACGTACGACGACTACGGGCCGCGGACGCTCACCTTCGCGCTCGACCAGCACGCCATTTTCCTCGGCAACGGCTTCATCCGTCCCGAGTACCGGATGAAGGGTCTCTTCCCGCACCTCCTGCGCAACTGCGTGGAGCGCTACCCCACGGGCACCCGGTTCTTCGGGCACATCGACACCGACAACGTGCAGTCGTTCAACTCCCATCGCCGTCTTGGATTTGCCCCCCTTCTCACCATCACGTGTCTCGGTATTGGCCCCGCGCGCTTTTTCTTCCAGCGTCCGTTCGGCACGCGGCGGCGCATTCGCGTCGAGCATCATGCCGCGCTCCGGCTCGTCGAGCACGACGGCGGCCTGGCGCTCGGGACAACGCGCCATTAAGGAGTCGCGAGGCACACCTTCACATCGTCGTTCCCGCCCACGGGTGGAACGTCAGGGAAACTGTCCACGAATTGATGGTGCAGGAGTTGAGTGGAGAGAATGCCGGCGAGCGCCATCTCGTCCGTTTCGCCGAGAGCGGCGCCGGCCCGGCTCCGCGTCACGAGCTGGGTCACCGCCTTCGGTTCAAAGACGCCGACGTGCGCGACCATACGCTCCGACAGCAGCGTATCGACGTACTCCAACGTTGGCCCGCCAAAGAAACTGCGGTGGATCGGAGCGCGATAGGGGCGTTTCGGGCGCTGGCGAATCTCGGCGGGCAACCAGTCGCGGCTGGCCGCGCGCAGGATGTGCTTGTCGCGCAGCACCCGCAGCTTCATCCGGGACGGCAGGCGACTCGCCAGTTCCACCATGCGATGGTCGAGGAACGGATGGCGGCCTTCGACGGAGTGGGCCATGGCCATCCGGTCGCCCTGCGACGAGAGGAGGTACGGCGAGAGGAACGTCGTAATCTCCCAGTACTGCGCCCGCTCGGTCGGGCTCCACTCGCCAAACCGCCTCGGCAATGGGACAGACCGGAGGTACTCATCCGGCCCGCCAACCGATCCGGCGGCCATGCCAGCAGAGAAGAATCGACACGACCGGCGGCTGTTGCGCCAGCGGATCAGATGCGAGTACCACGGGCACTCGACTTCAGTGAGGCGATCCTTGAAGAACGCGGCGAGGAATGCGCCAGTGCTCTCCGACAGCCGCGCGATGTCCTGGTACAGGCGCTGCAACAACAGCCAGCGCCAGCGCGAATCCGGCTGCCGCGCCCAGAACCGCCGGACCTTGTCTTCTTTGAAAATGTCGTAACCACACAGGAATTCGTCCGCCCCTTCACCCGTCAACACGACCTTGTAGCCGGAACGCCGGACGAGTTGCGACAGCAGAAACATCGGCGCGGGTGCGGTCCGCATCAGCGGTACCTCGGCATGCCAGACGACGTCGGGAAATGCCTGACCGATCTGGGCGTGCGTTGCGTGCACCACCTGGTGCTCGGTGCCGAGCTCCCCGGCCATCCGCTGCTGAAACGCGCTCTCGTCGAAGTTGGCGTCATCAAAGGCGATCGAGAACGTGGACAGGCGATTGGAGGTGAAACGACGGACGACCGACGCGATCGTCGATGAATCCAGCCCGCCGCTCACATACGCGCCGACCGGCACGTCCGCGCGGAGGCGGATGCGGACGGCGTCAACGAGCAACGAGCGAAACTCGTCGACGAGCGCCGAGGTGGATTCCCCGCCCGAGTCAGCCGCCGGATGAAAGTCCAGGGTCCAGTAAGGCTTGATCGCCTGATCGCCGCCCTGCGCCAGCAGATAGTGCCCCGGTGGGATCTCGAAGACGTCGCGAAACGCGGAGCGCGGCGAGAGCGGCGCCCAGTACGTGAAGGTCTGATCGAGACTGATCGGATCGATCTCACGCCGCACGCGCGCATCGCAGAACAGCGACTTGATTTCGGACGCGAAGAGCAGCGCCTGGCCCACCCGGGTGTAGAAGAGCGGACGCACACCCAGGCGATCACGGGCGAGCAGGAGCGCCTGGCGGCGGGTGTCCCAGATGGCGATGGCAAACTGGCCATTGAACCGGCTCAAGCAATCCGGCCCGAGCTCCTCGTAGAGGTGAACGATGACCTCCGTATCCGTACGCGTCGCGAAGCGATGACCGCGTGTCTCCAGCTCCGCGCGGAGCTCGACATAGTTGAAGATCTCTCCGCTGAACACAATCCAGAGCGTGTCGTCTTCGTTCGCAATGGGCTGCTGCCCTCCGATCAGGTCGATGATGCTGAGGCGGGCGTGACCGAGGGCAGCGCGACGGTCCACGAACAGGCCGAACTGATCCGGACCACGATGGCGGATCGCGCCGAGCATCCGCCGGACGAGTCCCTCACGGTCCGCCGGAACTGACTGCGCGTCGACGATCCCCGCGATACCGCACATTATCGCAAGTCCGTTTTCCGGATTTTGCCGGTCGGGGTCTTCGGAAGTTCGTCTCGAAACTCGACAAACTTCGGCACCAGCACATCCTCCAGGTGCGCCTTGCAGTGCGCCAGCACCTGCGGCGATGCCAGGCCCCGGCCCGGCGCGACCACAAACGCCTTGATCGCCTGGCCCAACACCGGGTCCGGCACGCCAATGACGGCGGCTTCCGTCACGCCCTCGATGGCATAGAGCACTTCTTCGACTTCACGGGGCGACACTTTCTCGCCGCGACTCTTGATGATGTCGTCCTGGCGCGAGACGAAATAGAGGAAGCCCTCCTCGTCTGCCCGGAACAGGTCCCCGCTGTAGCAGAGGCGCTCGCCGGGGGTAGGCCCGGGACGAAAGCGCGCCTGTGTCGCCTCGGCATTGTTCCAGTAGCCGCGCATGACATTCCGGCCCCGCACGACCAGTTCGCCAATCTCCCCAGCGCCCACTCGCCGGCCGTGCTCATCCTCGAGCCAGACCTCGGTGCCGGGTATGGCGCGACCCACTGACGAAGGGCGGGCGTCGACCTGATCGGGCGGCAGATACACGCTGCGAGCGACTTCGGTCAGGCCATGCATCAGGAAGAGCGCGGCGTGGGGAACCTGTTCCCGCAACCGCCGCACGTGGTCGACCGGCAGCGCGGCGGCGGCATTCGTCAGATAGCGCAGGGCCGACAAATCGAAGGCGCCGAGATCGAGTCCAAGAAGCACGGCGTACATCGTCGGCACGCCGGCGAAGCCGGTTACTCGCTCGGCCGCCATCGTGTGCAGAATGGCCGCCGGGAAGGCGAAGGAGTCCTCCAGGACCAGCCGCGCACCAGAGCACATCACCGCCATCAATTGGTACAGCCCGTAGCTGAATGACAGCGGCAGGACGCTGAGCACGATATCGGACTCGTTGTTGCCCAGGTACTCGACGATCGATTGCGTGACAAACACCACGTTGCGGTGATCGCACATCACGCCCCTCGGTTCGCCCGTGCTACCGGAGGTGTAGACGAGGCAGGCCAGATCGAGATCGATGTTGCGGAGAGGTGGAGCATCCTTCGAACAGTCGGCCAGCACCGCTCCGAACGAACACGCACGCGAGCCTGAGGCCCTGACCGGCGCCCCAGCCCGCTCGCGGCTGAGCACAGCCTTCAGATCTGGAAAGGCCGACTCGTCGAACCGCGCGGGCAGGGCCTCGTCTACCAGCACGGCCGACGCCCCGCAGTCATGAAGGATGTAGTGGAGCTTCTCGCGCTTCGTCGTCGGGTGGACCATGACGAACACGGCGCCGGCCTTGAGCACCCCGAAGACGCCGAGGACAGCCTCGGGACAGTTCGGCAGATAGAGGGCCACGCGGTCGCCGCGGTCGACTCCTCGCTGGACGAGCGCCTGGGCCACCTGGTTGGACATCTCGTCCAGTTCTCGAAATGAAAAACGCCGTCCGCCACAGACGAGCGCGACTTGCTCCGGACGCCAGTGGGCGCTTCGGGTGAGCAACTCGTGAACCAGCATGAAGGAACCCTTGACAGAGGCGGGGGACAGATCCTGCTAGGTCTTCGGCGTCTTGCTGGCGAGATACACACAGACGCGATCGACGGAGTCCAGGTTGTCTGGCACCAGCTCGTGGTCGGACACCTTGATGGAAAAGGTCTGTTCCAGGAACGCGATCAGCTCCAGCACGCCGGTCGAATCGATGATGCCCTGCTCGAGGAAGGAGCTGTCGTCACGCAGCGTCGCGCCCTGCCCAAAGAGGAAGTGTTCAACGATGAATCCGCGGACGCGTGTCCGAGTGTCGCTCATACAGATTCAGGCATCGGTGCGCCGGCTGGGCCTAGAGTGCGATCTCGGGGACATCGGCCACCAGCACCGCCTGCAAATGATGATAGCGGGTGGCTGCCCGCTTGCGGTCGATATCGATCCAGACGCGCTGGACCTTGTCCACGGACAGGCCGGAGACCCTCACGGTCTCCTCGAGGCTGATGCCGTTGTTCTTCGCGTACAGACACAGATCCATCTGGTGGTACGGCACGAGGAAATAGAACTCATCCTGCGCCTGCGCCAGCGAGTAGGTGTCGGTCGTGGGCAGCCGGTTCCGGACCTTCTCGGGCACCTTCAGATAGGCGCCCAGTTCGTATACCTGACTCTTGTAAAGATGCGCGATGGGTTTCACGTCGGCGGAGCCGTCGCCGTTCTTCACGAAGAAGCCCTGGTCGTACTCGAGACGGTTCGGCGTGCCGGCCACGGCGAAGTTCAGTCGATCGGCGTGATAGTACTCCAGCATTTTGCGAACGCGCTGCTTGAAATTCGTGGAGGCGACGATGCCGAGGTACGTCTTGAGCGGAAGCCGCTGGCGGAGGATGTCACCCGACGGGGATTGCACCACGAGTTCGAAGTAATTGAACCCGGCGACATCACCGCCGTTCTGGATGACCACCTTCGATTTCCAGTCATCAGCGAACTGGGGTACCAACTCGCGCACGGCGTCGTCGTAGCGCCGATAGAATCCGACCGATTCCAGAATGGCGCTGATGTCCTCGTGTGCGAACTCGAGGCCGAGGGCTTCCGCCACGATCTGGCTGATCGCAAGCGTGTCCGGGTCCGATTGCTTCTCGGGCATCAACAGGCCGAAGACCCGATCGGCGCCAAAGGCCCGAACCCCCAGCGCTGCAGTCACCGAACTGTCGATGCCGCCCGACAGCCCGACAACCAGACCGCGACGCTTGAGGTCCCGGGAGAGGATCTCCCGGAGACGGGCCACAATCCGCTCCACTTCCGCGGCGGCATCGAACGAGAGCCACGTGCAGTCGATGGTGGTCATGACTGACTGATTATTTCACCCCCGGTGAGCCACGCGAACCGCGGCGCGACCGCCCCGCAGGTCCGCCCCAATTCACGTCCCGAACCACTTGAAAGTCCCCGCGACGAGTGCCGGGGCGGACCACAGAAGGGGCCGTGGGCGAGTGCGTACGGCCGGATGGTCCGGCGGCTCGCCGGTCCTCCGATTCGGGGAACTGGCGCTCCTCCACAGCGTTTCAAGTCCGGACGGTGCGACGCGGAAGGTTGTCGATCGCGGGCGGCTCGATCGGATCGGCCGGCGTGAAGCCGAACACGGCACCGTAGAAGAACAGCTCCGCCTCGAGGCATCGCGCGATTGTCGCGGCCCGGCGGAAACCATGCTGCTCCCCCTCGAAGGCGAGATACGCAACTGGAAGCCCCCTGGACCTGACCGCCGCTGCCATCATCTCCGACTGGTTCGGCGGAACCACCTTGTCCTCCAGGCCCTGGAAGAGAATCAGTGCACTCGACAGCCGATCGATGAAATTGATTGGCGAACGCGAGCGGTACACGTCCCGCGCTGCGGGATACGGGCCGATGAGGCCGTCCAGGTAGCGCGACTCGAACTTGTGGGTGTCGCGCGCGAGCACCTCGACGTCACTGATCCCGTAGTAACTCGCACCCGCCTTGAACACGCCGGCACGAAACGTCAGCGCCGCAAGCGTCGTGTAGCCTCCCGCGCTTCCCCCCCGAATGGCGAGGCGATCGGGGTCGGCCTTGCCCTGCGCCACGAGATACCTCGCGGCGGCCACCATGTCGTTCACGTCCACGATGCCCCACTGGCCCTTGAGACGCTCACGGTAGGCGCGTCCAAACCCGGTGCTGCCGCCGTAGTTCACGTCAACGACGGCGAACCCCCGACTGGTCCAGAACTGTACCCGGGCATCGAAGATCGCCGTGGTGGCCGTCGTCGGACCGCCGTGCCCGATCACGATGAGTGGTGGTCTTTCCCCGTCGGGCGCCCTGCAGGTCGGGTGTCGCGGCGCGTAGTAGAAGGCGCGAATCACGTGCCCATCCCCGGAAGGGAATTCGATTGGCTCGGGCTTCGAGATCCAGGCAGCATTCAGATCGATCGCCGACGAGGGCCGAAGCATCCGGACCAGGCCGGTCTCGATCGACACGCGAACGACGGCGTCGGGAGCTGTCGTGGATCCGGCAACGAGCACGACGTCGGTGGCGGTCGCCGTCAGCCACTCCCGCGGCTCGAGTCCCCCAGCCAGCGGTGACAATGAGCCGCGTCCGAGATCCACAACCGCCAGGTACCACCGGCCCGCTCGGGTGTACGACACGACCAGGCGCCCAGGGCCCGCCGGCGCCCAGGTGGCGCCTCCCAGTACCCATTGAGGCCGTCCGAACTCGGCGTCGGGAGGCGGATTGGTGACGATGTCAGCGACCGTCGAATGGTTCCAGCGACGGATCCTCCACCAGCCATCGCGATCGCTCACGAAGACGAGCGTTCCGTCGGGCGTCCAGCCAGGCTGGTAGATCGATTCCGATGGCCCGCCAGCCACGCGCTCGACGTCGGCGAGCCTGCCCGATCCGGTCACGTCGGCGACCCACAGCTCGGTCCCATCCCAGGGCATCTGTGGGTGCCACCACGAAAGCCACGCGAGCTTTGTCCCGTCGGGACTCAGCCTCGGGGTCGAATAGAAGTCGTGCCCGGACGCGATCACATCTCCCGCATGCGGCGGGCCGTCCACAGGCACGCTCACCAGCGTGTTGATCGGGTTCGGATCGGAGTGGTCTTCTCTGACGGCGATCAGCCGCGCGCGCGCGGCGTCGAATGCGGCGTCCGCGTAGAACCATTGCCCCGGCGGCGTGATCGGAACCGGCTGGCCCGCTGCCGGCGTGCGTTCTCGAGACTTGGAGAGGTCGACCTTGTACAGACGCTGATCGGCGAAGTTCGACACGTAGGCAACGCCACCCGAGACGAGGCAACTGCCGCCGCCGTACTCGTGGACGCGCGTCCGCACGTTGAAGCCGGGTGGCGTGACGTCGGCCACGCGTCCGTCCGCTCCGCGGCGGACGAGCACGTTGCGCCCCTCTTCTGCGGGGCGCCCCTCGACCCAGTACACGTCGCCGCCGTCCACGCTGACGTGGCTCAGGCGAAGGCCGTGTGCCGCGACCATCTGCGCGGTAATCGGAGACGGCCAGGTCCCAAACGGCTTCTGCATGGCCTTCAGGGTCTCAGCTTCCGTCCCTGAGGGCCCGGCCCGCCTCGATGTCGAATGTCACCTCGCCGACGGCGAGCCGCGTCTGATCGCGGAGCGTCTCCGCAAACTGGAGGAAGCGCTCGGCGTCGGCGAAGTTGCTCGCGAGGCCGAACGACACGCGGATGGCCCCGGCGCTCTTGCCCCCGCGGGCCGTCACGATCTGAAGAAAGAGCTGCAGCGTCAGGTCGGGACGCTCGGCCAGGACGGCGGTGAGGTCTTCCGCCGTGATCCCCTCGGCCGTCTCGTCGGCACCGGGATTGCAAAAGCAGCCAGTTCTGAACGAAATGCTCCGTTCGGCCGCTAGCTCCTCGACGCGTCGGTAGTCCAGCAGGTGGCCGGCGGGGTCGTAGAAGTTCATCGTGACGATCCCGCCGCGCATCGACGTCGTGAGCGGGCCGTAGATGCGCACCATCGGTCGTCCGTTCGAATGCCGAAGGCTGATGAGCTGCTCGAGCAGCCACCCTGTCAGACACCGCACTCGCGTCCTGATGGCGTCGAGGCCAACCGACGCGAGGTGCTGCAGCCCGACCTCGACGGCGGCAATGGACTGGTAATTGAGCGTCCCGTCCTCGAAGCCCGCTTCACCGGGCGTCAGGAGATGGCGCCGCACGCCCACGGTCGCGAAGTTGACGGTGCCACCGGAGAACCAGGGGCGCTCGAGCACGGCCAGCGCCTCTTTGCGTGCGAGCAGACAGCCGACGCCGGTCGGGTAGCCGAACATCTTGTAGAAGGACACGCTCACGAAGTCCGGCTGGACGGCCTGCAGGTCCAGCCGATCGGTAGGAACGAACGCGGCCGCGTCGAGCAGCACGTGCCAGCCCGCCGACTGCGCCCGCGCGACGAGATCGAGCGGATGCTTCACACCGGAGAAGTTCGACTGCGCCGGAAACGCGAACAGGTTGCGGGCCTGCGGATCCGCCTCGCCGAGCAGCGCCCCGAGCCTGGACTGATCGATTCGCAGTTCCGGGGTCGTGAGCGGCGCATACGAGACCGAGGCGCCGCGGATACGCGCGTACTCGCGGATGCCGTTCACCGAGTTGTGATTGTCAACCGTCAGCAGGAGGCGGCCGCCGGGCGCGAAGGGGTACGACTCGCCGACGTGCTTGAGCGCGCCCGTCGCGTTGGCCGTGAAGATCGCGGTGTAGCCGACGCCGGCGCCGAACCAGTCGAGCACGGCCTGACGCGCACGCTCGACGAGCTCCGTCGAGGCAAACGACGCCGGACTTGCCGAGTGCGGGTTCCCGAGCACGTGCGCGCTGAGCAGGTCCGCGTGCCGTCGGACCTGCGACTGGGCGTGAAGGCTCGCGCCGGTGTAATCGAGATAGGTATGGCCCGCCTCGTCGAGCCTCCCGTACTCGGCGGCGCGCAGCTCGTCGAGGCGCTGCGTCGCCTGGTACTCAGGGTAGCGGCTCAGGAACGCCGGGAATCGATCGGCGGCCACGGGTCAGCGTGCCACCTTCACGTAGTAGTACGCGCCGCTCCGCTCGACGGTCATGGGAGCGCCGAACACCTCGCTCAGCCGCTCGTCGGTCAGCGCCTCTGCGGGACGGCCGACGAAGGCGACGCGCCCCTTGCGCAGAAGGACGACCTTCGCGATTTCCGGGATGACCTCGTCGACGTGATGCGTCACGAGCACGATCGTCGTTCCCTCGGCGGCCAGGCGCCGGATGGTCTCCATGAAGCGGTAGCGGGCGACGAAATCGAGCCCGGTCGTCGGCTCGTCCAGGACGAGCGCGTCGGGCCGCGTGACCAGCGCCCGGGCGATCAGCACCCGCCGCCGTTCACCGGCCGACATCTCGTTCAGCGGCCTGGCAGCCAGGTGTGAGGCCTCGACCCGCTCGAGTGCCGCCAGCGCGCGTTCGCGCGCGTCGGCCGTCACCTCGTGGTGCGAGAAGACGCCGTGGCTGCCGAACAACCCCGACATCGCCGTATCGAGCCCGGAGACGCGGCCACCAGAGGTCCCGAGGCCGAAGCCGGCGTCCAGCTCGCCGGTGACCACGCCCAGCCGCGTGCGCAGCTCGACGAGGTCCCACTTCTCGCGGCCGAAGATGCGCATGGGCGGCGCCCCGTTCGCCGACGCCAGCGGACGATCGTCGAGCGTCAGCATGCGAATGAGCGAGGTCTTGCCCGCGCCGTTCGGGCCGAGGATGACGGAGTGTTCCCCGTGCTGGATCGTCAGCGTCAGGTCGTCGAGCACGCGCGCGCGCCCTCTCACGAGCGTCGCGCCCTGCAGCTCCAGTACCGGTTCCACGCTACTATTCTCTCTCGAACACCGCACGAGTGGACTGTATCAACTGGAGAAGTACCGCTCACAACGCGCTTCAACCGAGACGAGCCGGCAGCGACAACGCGGGGTCCCCGCCGCGCACGCCCGCGTGGTGGGGTGCAAGCGGAGCGGCTGGCAGTGAATTGGGAACGACATACCACAAGAGATGACACGAGGACGCATCGAGGCCTTCAGCGACGGAGTGATCGCGATCATCATCACGATCATGGTCCTCGAGTTGCCGGAACCGGAAGGCCCGGAGTGGTCCGCCCTCCGTCCGGTGGCTCCCGTGTTCCTCACCTACGTCCTCAGCTTCGCGTACATCGGTATCTACTGGAGCAATCACCATCACCTGCTGCACTCCGCGCAGCGCATCAACGGCCGGATTCTCTGGGCGAACCTGCACCTGCTGTTCTGGCTGTCGCTCGTGCCGTTCGTCACCGGTTGGATGGGTCACAACCACTCCGCGCCCA
>DASTDQ010000861.1:0-6354 GCA_035710305.1 Vicinamibacterales bacterium
CGGCAGCCCCGAATTGGCGCAGGCGCTGAACACGCCGCCACAGGTGCCGGGACGCGCCGGCCGCGGGGCGCAGACGACGGGCAGAGGCGCTGCTCAGCCCGCGCGCGGAGGGGCTCGGGGCTCGACGCAGACACAGCAGCCTACTCAGCCCTTCGCCGTGTCCCGGTTCACTCAGCCCGGAACGGCGAGCGGTCAGGCCCCCGGGGGAGTGCTGGCCGTCGCCAGCAAGAGCACGCAGACCTCGATACGGCTCTACAACGGCAAGGACAAGTACAACGAGTGGGTCTTCATGGCCCAGCAGAGGAGCACCGCCGCCGGCGCGCCTCCGGGCGTCGGGGGGCAGACACCCGGCGTACGCGGCGGCGCGGCGCCCGGCGGACGCAGGGGCGCGACACCAGCGCCCGCACGCGGCGGCCGGGGGCGCGGGGGACTCTGAACCAAGTCCCAACCTCCAACTCCCAACTTCCAACTCCCAATCACACGCGCTCGCGATTTGTACGTTTCTTGGGCGTTGGGAACTGGGAATTTGGGAGTGACTACCGGTCCAGATCTTCAATGACCGCGTCGTGCAGCGACCGGCGCACGGCCTTGATCGCTTCGTTTGCGGTCGTCGGATGCACGCGGTTGGTCAGCAGGACGACGTAGACGCTGCGCTCCGGATCGATCCACAACGACGTCCCCGTGAAGCCCGTGTGGCCGAAGGCGCGCGGCGACAGGCGCGCCCCGCACGACGAGGTTGGCAGCATCGTGTCCCACCCGAGCGCCCTCGAGCTGCCGGGCACGTCCGTGCGGCGGGTGACGAACGTCAGCAGCGTGTCCTTCCGGAACGCGCCGGTCCTTCCCTCGAGCACTTGAAGCACGTGTCGCGTGCACTCGCCCACGGCGCCCGCGGTTCCGAACAGGCCCGCATGGCCGGCCGCGCCGCCGAGCGCCCAGGCGTTGTTGTCGTCAACCTCGCCTAGAAGCACGCGTCCTCGCCAATCGTCGTCGCGCGCAGGCGCCGTTCGGACGCGCCAGATCTCTGGCGGATGGAACTGGATGTCCGGCATGCCTCCCATTTGTCGCGCGATCGTGTCGAACTGGACTGGCAGGGGAGCGATGTCTTCGAGGATGAACCCGAGCAGGATGAACCCGAGATCGCTGTACACGGCAGTTGAACGGGGCGCGTACTCGCGCGGCATCGTGCAGATGGCCGATTCGAACCCCGCACGGCCGGAGTGTTCCTTGAACAAGGGCGCGTAAGCGGGAAGGCCGCTGCAATGAGCCAGGAGGTCCCGAAGCGTCACCGGAGAGGCCGTTCCATCGTCGCGCCACGAGGGGACGTGGCTGGACACCAGGTCGTCGAGGCCAAGGTTGCCGCGCTCGACGGCGCGCATGACGAGCGGAACCGTGGCGAGGACCTTGGTCAGCGACGCGAGGTCGAAAACAGTGTCCGTCTGGGCCGGCCTCGCACCGGAATCGAAGGACAGTCGGCCGAACGCCTCGCACCAGAGGGGCCGCTGCGCCGTGCCGACCTCGACGACGGCCGCCGGAAAGGCGCGGTCCGCGACCGCGCGCTCGATCACCGCGCGCGCGGCGGCGAATGGAGGCGCCATTGCGCCTCTACCGCGAACCATCGCCGACGGCGGTCTGCGCGCTCGTCAGCGGGGATGAATCGGCGGGAGCGGCGCCCTCGGCCGAGAACAGAACGACACCGCTCGAAGGTCCGGGGTATCCAATTCGATCGACGATTCTGCCTGCGAGCCACGCGCGCCAGTTCTGGAAGTGGTGGCGGAGCGAGACATCGGGATCGGCCGAGGCGCTGACCGTCACGCCGAGCGACGGATTCGCCGCAACCAGGGTGGAGCGGAGACGTTCGAGGAGCCTCGTGAGCGCCGATTCCCTGAACGTCCGCCACGCGTCGGGAAACTCTTCCTCGTACGCGAACGGATCGATCGCCTCGATCTCGTCCACCCGCGCCCGTTCGGCCGGCGACAGGGCGTTCCGTGTCCGGGCCCGGAAGAGATCCAGGGCGCGCCGGCTGTAATCGAAGTCCTCGCCTGGAAAGTCGAGAGCCTCGAGGTACACGCCGTCGGCGGCGTGACGAGCCAGTGCCGACGTGACCGCGTTGACCAGGTACGACGCCGCATCCGGATCGAGGGGCGAGACGTAGATGCCGCTGACACGATCCGCGTTGGCGCGGGTCCATCGCAACAGCCGCCCCAGATACGCCGGACTGCGCGCATCGACCCCGAGCAACTCCACGGCCGCGTCGCGCGGCACCATCAGCCATTCGGGGTGCTGGTAGATCACGTGCTCGCGCGCGGAGGGCAACTCGCCCGTCGCGACCGCAAGGTTGACGGCAATCGCCAGGTGCACGCGCAGGCCGTTCTCGCGAGCCTGACGCACCAGTTCCGCTTCGCTGTCGGCGAGATTCGCGTCGGAAAGCGGAGTGGCAGAGACCGGGACAACGACCGTATCGAAACTGCCGGCGACCGCCGCCGAGATCGCGCGACGCATCGCCGTTGGCGACGTCATCGCGGCGGACGGGATCCGAAACGCTCTCGCGGGACTGTTGTCAGCGGCCGACGCCACGGCGTGCGCGGCGGCGATGACGGAGACGACACCGATCCAGATGGCCGAACGAGCGTGGAGGCAGACGAGGCGGGATACGCCAGACGCCATCGAATGTGCGAATGTACCATACTTGACTCGTTCACATGCATGTCCTCGGTATCGACGCCGGCGGGACGAAGACAGTATGTCTGCTCGCCGACGAGCGGGGCCGGGTACTGGCGGAGGCCCACGGCGGCGGCGCCAACCTCCAGACCGCCGGCGAACTGGAAACCGAGAAGGTGCTCCATCGGGTGATGGAGCAGGCGCTCGCTCAGCATGACGTCAGGCCCGACGCGATCTGCGTAGGGATTGCGGGCGCCGACCGCCCCGGCGACGTGAAAGCGGTGCTGGACATCATGCGCCGCATCGGCCTCAAGACACGCGTCGTCGTGGTCAGCGATGCGCTCGTCGCGCTGGTCGCGGGGGCCGGCGATCAACCCGGCGTCGTCATCGTTGCGGGAACGGGGTCGATCGCGTACGGGCGCGACGCCGCCGGCCGTGCCGCCAGGGCGGGCGGATGGGGATATCTGCTCGGCGATGAGGGAGGCGGCTTCTGGATCGGCCGCGCGGCGCTCTCGGCCGTGGTCCGCGCTTTCGACGGCCGCGCGCCCGCGACCCGATTGACCGATCTGGTACTGAAGGAGATGCAGCTCGGAACGCCCGTGGAGCTGATCGATGCCGTTTACGACCGCGGGCTCCCGGGTCCAGCGGTCGCGGGGCTGGCGGATCTCGTCCAGCAGGCCGCGCTGGCGGGGGATGCCGTTGCGGCAGAGATCCTCTCGCGTGCCGCTGGCGAACTGGTGGCGGCTGCAGCGTCCGTCGTCACGCGCCTGGGCATGCGCGGCGACGTCTTTCCGACCGTGCTGTCGGGCGGCATCTTCTCGGCCATCCCCGCGCTTGCGGCCGACGTCACCACGCGATGGGCCGAAGTGGCTCCACGCAGCGAGGTTCGGCCGCTCGACATCGAGCCCGCGTGCGGCGCGGTCGTCCTGGCGCTCGCCGAGGCCCGCGGCACGCTCAGGCTGCCCACCTACATCTGAACGCTCGTGGACATCAGGATTCTGGAAACCTCGGAGGTGGGGCGCCAGGTGGCGCGCCGCGTGGCCGAGGCCCTTCGACAGACACCGGACCTCGTGCTGGGACTTCCGACCGGACGCACGCCGCTGGATGTGTATGCGGAACTGCGCCGGCTGTATGCGGCGGGAGAAGCGGACTTCTCTCGTGCGACGGCGTTCCTGATCGACGAATTCGTCGGCCTCGACGGCTCGGATACGGGCAGCTTCAGGCGGCAGCTCGGCGAGCAGCTGCTGTCGGTGGTCAACTTCGACGAGGCCCGGGTTCACGCGCTGCGCGGCCTGGCCAATGACGACGCCGAATGCCGTCGCTACGAGGATGCCATCGTGGCGGCCGGGGGGCTCGGGCTGCTCCTTCTCGGAATCGGCGCGAACGGACACATCGGATTCAACGAACCAGGGCGAACGCTCGTGTCGCGCACGCACCGCGTGGCGCTGCTCGAGTCCACGCGGCGCGACAACGCCAAATTGTTCGGAGGCGATCTGACCCGTGTGCCGGCGGAGGCCTTGTCGATGGGAATGGCGACCATCCTCCGCGCCGAGGCGATCCTGCTGATCGCGACGGGGCAGCACAAGGCGGCCGTCGTGGAGCGGATGATCCGGGGACCGTTGTCAACGCAGCTGCCGGCGTCGTTTCTCCAGCTGCACCGGCACGTCGAGGTCTATCTCGATCCGGCCGCCGCGTCGGCGCTATGACTTCGGGCGCCTGCGCGTCTGGGCGCTCCCGGACGCCATCGAGCTGAACTCGTTGGCCACGGCCGCCGCCTCCGCATGCCCCTGCAGCAGTCCGCGAAGGCGGGGCTCGATGTCTTCGCCGAGCGCTTCCCGCATCGAGTCGTGCGCCCTGCGAAGGCGCGACAACGCTTTCGTATAGGGAAGGCCCGTCTTCTGCATCACGATTGCGGCCTTGACGTCCCACTGCGCCACCTTCAGGAGGCGGTCCGCGTCCTCGTACTCGAGCCCGGTGACGATGTTGACGATGCGGCGGGCGCGATCCTTGAGCTTTTCCGATCCCGTCTGGACGTCAACCATCAGGTTGCCGTAGGTCTTGCCGGTCCGGATCATCGCTCCCGTCGTGAGCATGTTGAGGATCAGCTTGGTTGCCGTGCCAGCCTTGAGCCTCGTCGAGCCCGCAATCACTTCGGCGCCGACTCCGGGAGCGATCGTGAGATCCACGAACGTCTGCAGCTCGGTGCCGGGATCGCAGGTGACGAAGATGATGCGGGCGCCCGCCTTTCGCGCGCTCGTCAACGCCCCGCGGACAAATTGCGTCATCCCGCTCGCCGAGACCCCGATGACGATGTCCTTCTTGGTCGGCCGCAAGCGGGAGATCGCGCGGGCGCCCTCTTCGTAATGATCCTCGACGCCCTCCCGGGCTCCGAAGATGGCCTCCCGTCCGCCCGCCATGATTGCCTGGATGTCGTCGGGATTGGTGCCGAAGGTGGGCGGCATCTCCGCCGACTCCAGGATGCCGAGCCGTCCGCTCGTGCCCGCTCCCACAAACACGATCCGGCCGCCTTTCCGCAGCGCCGCGGCAATCATCTCGACGCCGACCGCGATCCGCTCGCGCTCGCGGCGCACCGCGTCGAGCATGTGGCGGTCTTCATTGAGCATCAATTCGACGATGTCGTCGGCAGCGAGCTTGTCGATTCCCAGGCTGACCGCGTTGATGGCTTCCGTCGGGAGGGACTGCCACTTCGAACGCACGGGCATACGGCTACAATTCTAGCGGATTGCCGCGCCCGCCCGCCGCACCGCAGGCGGCACGGCCAGCCCAACATCCCGATGCCGAAGAGCGTCCCGGCGCTCGATGCCTACCTCACCCACCTGACGGTCGAGCGCCGCCTCGCTGCGAATTCGATCGAGAGCTACGCGCGCGATCTGAACGATCTCGCGGAGTTCGCCGACGCTCGAGCACGCCGCGTGCACGAGTTGTCGCGCCAGGACCTCGAGGCGCTCGTACGGCGGTGGATGTCCGAGGGACGTTCGCCCCGATCCGTCGCGCGCGCCGTCGCGTGCTATCGCGGGTTCTACCGTTTTCTCCTCGTCGACGGACGCGTGCGCGCCAACCCCGCGGAAGATCTTCATGCGCCCAGGGCGTGGAAAGTCCTGCCGCGCTACCTGTCGGTCGAGGACGTGGACCGGCTCATCGCCCAGCCCGACGTCAAGACGCCCCGGGGGCTGCGGGATCGCGCGGTCATCGAGTTGATGTATGCGACCGGAATGCGCGTCTCCGAGCTCGTCACGCTGAGACCGGCCGACGTGCACCTGGAAGCCTCCTATCTCACCTGCACCGGTAAGGGCGACAAGCAGCGAATCATCCCGATCGGCGACGAGGCGTCAGCCTGGGTCTCGCGCTACCTGCAGCAGTCGCGGTCGATCCTGCTTCGACGCCGGCGCAGCCCGCGCCTGTTCGTCAACGCCCGCGGCGGGGGAGTGGGCCTCACGCGCGTGGGGTTCTGGAAGATCCTGAAAGGCTACGCGAGACAGGCCGGCATCACGTCCACGTTGAGTCCGCATATGCTGCGGCACTCGTTTGCCACCCACCTGCTCGAGCGCGGAGCCGATCTTCGTGCCATTCAGATGATGCTGGGGCACGCCGATCTCTCGACAACGCAGATCTACACGCACGTGCTCGAGCAGCGGCTGCGGTCGGTCTACGACCAGTTCCATCCGCGGGCATGAA
>DASTDQ010000862.1:0-3337 GCA_035710305.1 Vicinamibacterales bacterium
AGGACGTTCGGCTGGCGGTACGAGAGACGGACCCCGAGCTCCCGGTACTGGATCTCGGCACGCTGACGAGCGCGATCGACAGCGCGCTGTCGGGACCGCAATTGGCCGCGCGATCGATATCGGCGAACGCCGTCATCGCGCTCCTGCTCGCCCTCACCGGTGTGTACTCCGTCGTCACGTTCGCCTCCTCCCGCCGGCGCCGCGAAATCGCCATTCGCGTTGCGCTCGGCGGACGGCGCTCGGCCGTCGTGACGATGCTCCTCCGGCAGGCGCTCGCGCCGACGTTTGCCGGCATCGTCATCGGGCTCGCGCTGGCCGCGATCGCGACCCGTGCGATCGCGGTGCTGCTCTACGGCGTCAACCCTCTCGATCCGCTGACATACGCGCTGACGGCGGCCTCCCTCACGGCCGCTGCTGCTGCCGCGAGCTGCGTCCCCGCGATCCGCGCCACCCGCGTGAACGCGGCTCTCGCACTCAGGGCGGAATAGCCCCCGCGGGCGCGAGTCGTCCACGTTTGTGCTAGCCTTGCACCGGGGAGAAGATGGAGTCCCCGCACGATGAAACGAGCTCGGCTTGTCGCGCAGGCCATCTCGAAGGAGTTCGACGCGCAGCGGTTTCTCGAATCGGCGGGCGCGGCTAGGCAGATCGTGACGCATCGAAAGGGAAGCGTCATATTCAGGCAGGGCGACCCCTCCAACGACGTCATCTACATTCGGAAGGGCGGGATCAAGCTCTCGGTGCTGTCGCCCGGCGGAAAAGAGGCGGTGATCGCGTTATTGGGCCCCGGGGACTTTTTCGGGGAAGGAGTCCTGGCCGGTCAGTCGGTTCGAATCGGGACGGCGACCGCGACCATGTCCACGACGATCCTATCCATCAAGAGGAAGACGATGCTCAGGCTGCTCCACGAGGAGCATGCCTTCTCGGACCGCTTCATCGCGTACATGCTGGAGAGGAACCTCCGCATCGAGTCGGACCTCGTCGACCAGCTCTTCAACTCCAGCGAAAAGCGGCTGGCCCGGGCGCTTCTGCTCCTCGCGCGCTACGGCGAGCGGGCCAGTCCGGACCGCAGGATCCCCACTATCTCACAGGAGACGCTCGCGGAGATGGTCGGCACGACACGGTCGCGCGTGAACTTCTTCATGAACAAGTTCAGGAAGCTCGGGCTGATCGAGTACAACGGCGGCCTCAAGATCAACAATTCCCTGCTCAGCGTCGTCCTGAACGACTGACCCTCGAGCGCGGCGTTCAAGCCGCCGGCCAGCGAGGCGGGCTGAGGGCGCTGTGCAATCAGGCACAGACGGCGGCACGAATCGCCCCTACCATGCAGCGATGACCATCACACTGCCGGGACTCATCGTGCTGATCGTGATCGCAGCCGTCTGCGGCGCTGTCGGCAAGGCGCTCGCAGGCGGAGGGCGGGGCGGGCTGATCGTGTCTACCGCCCTTGGTTTCATCGGCGCCATCCTCGGGCCGTGGATTGCGAGGCGGCTCGAGCTGTCGGAGCCGCTCGTGCTCCAGGTGGGTGGCCAGCCGTTTCCGATCGTCTGGTCCATCATCGGCGCCGCCCTGTTCGTCGCGTTCCTTCACCTCATGTCCGGGCGGCGCTGGGCGCGGGCCTGAACCTACCGTTTGATCCGGACCGATCGCAGCATCTGGTGGAACGTGCCTTCGTAGCGCTGGACGTCGCGTTCCGGAGCGGTGAACACGATGAACAGCAAGGCATCATCGGGGCGCTCGACGGTGACCAGCCAGACGGTCTCACGACCGCCGAGGGGAGAGTCATTCGAGAGGTACGTGGATAGCGCACGGTCGCCATCCACGCGGATGGCCTCGCGATACCGAATCACCCGCATGTTCCGGTTCGACAGGCGCAGCTCCTGGACGAGTTGGTCAGTGGACTGTTCGACGAGACGCATCGCCGAATCCTGCCCGCCACCTTGCCCGGCGCCAGGACCTTGCAACTGCTGGCCGACGCGGTCCCCGCGTGGCTCGAAGATGTTCACGATGACGCCATAGGCCATCGCCTGGCTGCCTTGCCCGTCGTCGATCAGGCCGCCGCGAGGCGTGATGGTCATCGCGTCGCCCTGTCCGTGGGTCTGCCAGTCGTCGGGGTGGTTGATGCGCAGCAGCGAGTTCTCCACGCTCACGAAGCGTGACGACGGCCAGTCGGTTATTGTCCCGGTCCCGTCGGCGGCGGCGCTCACTTGTTGGTCGGTGGGAATGAGAAGCCGCTGATTGTCGGCCACCGTCACATCGTAGCTCCGGCCGGCCCAGTCATACCGGAGACGAAGCGTCTTGGCCTGGCCCCGGCTGGGGTCGCTGCCCATCGACGACGTGTTCACCTTCAAGTCCAACCGTTCGTTCTGTACGCGAGACTGCAGTCGTTGACGCACGTCGGTGAACCGATCGCCGGCGCCATAGCTGGCCGACAGGATGCGCAATTCCGAAGCGACCGGTTGCCGGCCATCCTCGCCGGCCTGCAACTGGCCCTTGACGGGCGGCCCCGCCAGCGACCGGACGTAGCGCTGGATCTCGTCGAATTCTCTGGAATTGGTCGTGGCGTCGCGCCGCGCGCCGCCGAGCGCCTTCACTTCCTGGTTCACGCGTTCGATGCGGTTGTCCGGGCTCGGGTGGTTGGAGAAGAACTCGACCGGGCCGCTGCCGTGCTCCTCGGCCTCGATCTTCTGGAAGAACTGCGCCATGGCACGCGGGTCGTACCCCGAATCGTGGAGGATCTGGGTGGCCATGATGTCGGCCTGGCTTTCGGCCGTGCGCGAGTACTTCAGCAGGACGGAATTGACGGCGAAGTTCGCGCCGAGCTGCGTGAGCGCCGTCCTGGTGGAGTTGGTGCTGAGCAGGCCGCCCAGAATCGCCAGCGGAATCTGCGCCGCGGAGGCCTTGCTGGCCTGGTTGGTGCCGTGGCGCAGCGCGACGTGCGCGGTTTCATGTGCGACCACGCCGGCCAGTTGCGATTCGTTGTCGGCGGCTTCGATCACGCCGCGGTTGATGTAGATGGGTCCGCCGGGCAGCGCGAACGCGTTGATGGCCCGGTCGTTCACGACCTTGAATCGATAGGGGTACTTCTCGCCGGGCGCCTTGGCGGCGAGCCGGCGCCCAAGGGTATTCAGGTAATCGTCCACACGGGAATTGTTCAGCATGGGCAATTGCCGCTCGGCGTCCGGTGACACCTGCTGGCCCACCTCGATGTCCTGCTGCGGTGAAAACATGTTCCACCCGGGTTTCAGCGCGGTGCGACCGTCCTGGGCCCAGGCCGCCGTTGCCAGAACAAGAGACATCGCCGCCACGGCCGTCACTGCGCCCTTCACGTTGTTTCTGT
>DASTDQ010000863.1:0-2328 GCA_035710305.1 Vicinamibacterales bacterium
CACCTGCACCTGATGGCCGCCGCGCTTGGCGGCCGCGCGCGCCCTCGCCCGCTCCACGAGCAGACGGCGCATCGAGATGGCGGCAATGGCGATGAAATGCGCGCGGTTCTCCCATCGCACCGGCTTGTCGCGTGCGAGCCGGAGATAGGCTTCGTGAACCAGCTCGGTCGCCTGCACGCTCTTCGCGCGTTCGCGGCGGACGTAGCGGGCCGCGAGACGCCGCAGTTCCGCGTAGACGTCGGCAGCCAGCCCGTCAACGGCCGGGTCCGTCACGCGCCCTCAGCGTTGCTTGCTGGCAAGGTCGCCAACCCGGATGGTGCCCGGCCGCACCACCCTGGCATTGAGGCCCCGCAGGTTGTGGGCCCGGCCGACGGGAGAGTTGACGAACTTCATGGCGTCCACGCCGAAGCGCTCGACGAACTTCCCGCAGCCGGTGTGCGGCTCGGCCGTCACCTCGATCACGGCCGTTCCGATCTGGAGCTGCGTCCCGGCTGGAAGGTTCTCCGGGCTGATGTCCATGTCGAGGAACAGCTGATCGCCCGCCAACGGCCACCGCGATCGGTCCTGCGCCATCAAGGCGATGGCGCGCGCGTTCATCACGTTCAGCTGCGTGTCGGTGAGTGGCGACCCGTCGGGCCTGCGCGGGTGGCGGCGCCTGTTCCAGCTGTCGCCCACCAGGCCTTCTTCGTGGCTCAACTCGCCGACGTCGAGGACTTCCCGCGCGCCGACCTGCGGACGCCTGACGATCAGCTCCAGGCGGCCTCTGTCCTTAGGTGCCTCCTTGATCGTCTCGAGCCCGGCCTCGAGCTCGGCCCATGTCAAATGTCTCACGACGCCCTCACTTCCAACTTGCTTTGCACTTCGACCTTTGAACTCTTCACTTTCCTCGGCAAGGTGATGCGGAAAGTACTGCCCCGTGCCCCGGTGTCCTCCAGTGTCACGTGGCCGCCGAGCGCCTCGACCGCTCCTCTGGCCAGCGACAACCCGAGCCCGCTGCCGCCTGCATCGAGCCCGTCGCTGCGATAGAACCGATCGAAGATGCGCTCGCGTGCCTCGGGCGGCACGCCCGGCCCCGAGTCCACGACGTCCACACGCGTCTCGAGCGGTGCGTCGGACAGCCGGATCCTGATCTCGCCTCCCGCGGGCGTGAACTTGATTGCGTTGTCCACGAGGTTGATGAGCGCCTGCCGCAAGACGAGCCGGTCGGCGCGCACGCGGGGAGCCGGGCCAGCCTCGATCGTGATTGTCTGGCGCTTCTCCTCCGCCAGCACGGCCAGATGGCCGACCACGTCCTCGGCGAGGCGCGCGAGCTCCACTTCGTCGAGCGACAGCGTCGCCTGATGCGTTTCCGCGCGCGACAACGCCAGCAGCCGATCGACGAGCGAGGCAAGGCGATCGACTTCCTCGAGCATGCTGCCGATGATGCCGCGGTAGGCGGCTTCGTCGCGATGCCCGCGCAGCCCGACTTCGCCGACGCTCCGGATCGCCGTCAGCGGCGTCCGTAGTTCGTGCGACACGTCGGCCGTGAAGCGCCCCATCTGGTCGAAGGACTGCTGGAGCCGGCCGAGGGTTTCGTTGAACACCGTCGCCAGCCGGCCCATCTCGTCGTCCGGGTTCGAGACCGGGAGCCGATCGCTCAGCCGCTCGGCAGTGATGCTGCGCGCGCGCGCGGTCATCTGCTCGATTGGCGCAAGCGCCCGCCGCGCCAGTGTGTAGCCACCCAGGCCGGCAATGACGACGGCGATGGGAAGACCGAAGACGAAGATGATCGCAAGCTCCCGCAGCTCCTGGCGCATCGCTGCTTCGGAGCGCGCCACCTGGATCGTGACCGGTCTCGCGCCGATGAAGCTGCGGCGGCTCAGCACGCGGACCGGTACGGTCGTGGTCGGAAACGTGGCGGTCCGATCCTCGGTCTGCGCGGCCAGCGCCTGCGCCTCGGGGATGGGGCGGCGCCTGGCTTCGTCGTTGGCCAGGAGCAGCTCGCTGCCATCGCCGTTCCAGACTTGCACCCAGGGCGACTCGTCCTCGAGCAGCAGATCGACCTGGGGCACGGGCATGAACATGCCGTCGGATCCTTCTTCGACGGTCGCGGAGGCCCAGTAGTAGTCCGCGCGCAGCCTCTCATCGAGCGACTCGGACACGTTTCGCCTGACGATGGTGTAGACGCCGAAGACGTAAACGCCGAGAACCAGCATGATCGCGGCGACGTACCACAGCGTCAGCCGCACGCGTACGCTGTGCGACCGCCACCACGTCCTGAACGGACCGACGCGCGTCACGGCTCGCCTTCCTTCAGCATGAAGCCGACGCCCCGCACGGTGTGAATGA
>DASTDQ010000864.1:0-2466 GCA_035710305.1 Vicinamibacterales bacterium
CGGCGGCACGACACGTCGGTGTCCGACGTCGTGCGCCGAGCGGTCTCGGCGTTCCTGGGCGTCTCGGAGGGCGGGCGCCGCGAGCTGCCGTTTGCGGCACTCGGACGCAGCGGGCGGCGTCACACCGCGCGCGACGCCGAGAAGATCCTGACGGCCGAATGGGGCCATGCTCGCCGTCGTTGATACCGGGCCGCTCTATGCGGCCGTGGACGCCGACGATGCCGATCATGCGCGATGCCGGGCGGTGCTCGAGGACGGCCGGTATCGCGTGATCATTCCAGCGCTGACCGTCGCCGAAGCCACCTACCTCATTGGCACACGGCTGGGACCCGCCGTCGAGGCGCGATTCCTGAAGAGCCTGTCAGTCATGGACGTGGAGGCGCCGATCCCCGACGACTGGATCCGGATCGCTGAACTGGTCGAGCACTACGGCGATTTCCCGCTGGGTGGCGCTGACGCCTCCGTCGTCGCGCTCGCGGAACGTCTTGATGCGGAGGTGATCGTGACCCTGGATGAACGCCACTTCCGCGCCGTGCGTCCGAGACACCGCAAGGCGTTCCGCCTCGTGCCGTAGCGGACCGGCACCATTAGTCCAGAGTATTCGCCACGCGGATCAGGAAATCGCTGGTCACCTTCCCCGTGCCCGAGAAGAGGGCATACAGACGGTCGGAACCGCTCCACAAGGCGACTTTCGATCCGGGCCCGTAGACCTCCCCGATCATGACGCCATTGCCTGACCTGGTCGGGAACTCGTGCACCAGATGGCTGTCTTCCCTGGGCATGAACATGAGCAGGGCAGGATTGACCGCGAGATCGGCGCCAAGCGACCGTGCATACAGCTCACTCGCGCCGAGCGCCTGAAATGCGATTCGGTAGAACAGCTCGAGGTCGAAGTCCACCGGCTTGACCAGCTCGAAGGGAAGACTCTGCAGCAGCACGACTCCGCCGTAGTCGGCCAGGATCACGGGGCCCACGCGGACCTCGAGCATCGCGCCGTTCCACGAATCGGGCACCTCGCCGGGTGATCCTCCGGCCCGGGCGACGAGGTAGCGGATCGCCGGCGTGCGGAGCGGCAGAGTGGCCAGCGTGGCGTCGGCGACCGAATAGGTCGGCGAACCCGGGAACACATCAGGATCGGGCAGGCGGGGCCAGAAGCCAGCGCGCTCACTGGCCTCGCCGATCGACGACGCGGAACGGACGTCGAGCCGTAGATTCTGCGGAGAGAAGAAGCCCGACGCTGCACCGGCTACATCGAGATCCGCAATCAACACCTGGATCCTGCCGAGGACCACACGGTCCCAGAGTCGCTGAGCCGCGAGGCGGGGTCCCGGCAGCACGAGCACGGCCGCGCACAACGCCGCTGCTGCGCCGGCCCAGAGCATCAAGGGCCGCTGCCGCGCCGCGATCCGCCGGTCGAGGAGCCTCCTCCCGGCCGCGGGGTCCGGCCACGCGGCCGCAGGCTCCGGCGCGGCCATCCGCTGGTGCACCCACTCTTCGAGACGATCAATCTTCTCCATAGCGTCTGATGTACTCCTGTCGGAATGATTCGTGCGCGCGGCGCAGGATCGTGCCCACCGACGCAGGCTTCATCTGCAGCGCCTCGGCCAGCTCCTCGTAGGACAGACCCTCTGAACGGAGAGCAATGAGCTGCGCATCCCTGGATCGAAGCGCCGCCAGAACCGTGCGAACGCGGGTCCGCTGTTCGGTGGCCTCCCGCGCGGCTTCGGGATCGCCCGAGGGGCCTCTGACACCGAACCAGCGCTCGTACTTCTCGCGCCGCGATCGCTTGCGGAGTTCGTCCACCGCCGCCCGGACGGCCGTCCGGTAGAGCCATCCCGCGCACTGCGGTCCCTGCGCGGATGGCCGGCGCCACAGTTTCCAGAACACCTCGACCGCCAGTTCCTCGGCGCGGGAGGGATCCTGAATGACCCGGAGGATGACGCGCGCGATCCTCCGGTAGTGGCCGTTGAAAACGGCGTCGTAGTCGAACGATTCAGCGGGTGCGGCGGCGGTGACCGCCGCGTCCGTCTCGGCGCGCACAACAGAATAACGACGCCCGAAGACGCTTTGTGACGATGGGGAGGCGCGTCAGAGGTTTCTCAGCGCAACTCCGCCAGCATGCCGTCGAGCGCCAGCTGGATGTGGAAGTCCTGGAAACCGAATCGGCTGCGCAGCTCCTTCTCCACGTCGGCGCGCGTGGCCTTCTTGCCCTGCATGTCGACGACCCGGCGTCCGAGCGCCGCCAGGTTCTCGCGATATTTGCGGAGGTCGTCCTTGGTGGTTGGCTTCCCGTGTCCTGGAATCGCCGTGTCGAAGTCGAGCGCCAGCGCGCCATCGAGCGACCGCGGCCATTCGCGCGTGCTGCCGCCGCCGGGATAGTCCACGAGCGGCGGCAGTCCGTCGCCGACGGTGAACATGTCTCCCATCACCACGACACGATGGTCGGGGAAGTAGGCGACCACGTCT
>DASTDQ010000865.1:0-4711 GCA_035710305.1 Vicinamibacterales bacterium
CGGAATCAACGCGTCCGCCGCGGCCTTGTGCCGCTCGAACAGCTTTCCTCGAAGCGACGTGTCGAGATTGCCTTTCGCCGCCGCGTGCGCGGCGTCGACCAAGGTGTTGGTCACGCCGCTCATCGCGGAGGTGACGACGACAACCTGATGGCCCTTGTCGCGGGACGCGGTCACGAGCGCAGCCGCCTGTGCGATGCGCTCGGCGGAACCGACGGAGGTCCCGCCGAACTTCATGACGATCAGCATGAGCGTCAATTATTGACGAAAACCAGGAAGAGACGGGCGGGACGGAAATCGGTCTCCGGCCCGCAGACCGGAGACCGAAGACTTATCGGTAGATCGTGAACTGCCAGTTGTCGATTCCGCCGACCTTCCTGTCTTGCGCGCCGCCCCCCGGTACCGAGTGGAGGCGCATGAACCCCACGTCGATACGGCCGCCGCTGCTCGAGAAGTCCGGGTTGTCCGACGCGGATGCGAGCGTGCGGAAGTCGTTCTGCGTCAGCCCGTTCACCGTGTGGCGCGTCCACGCCAGCTCCGGGGTCGCAAAGGCCTTCCCCCCGGGGACGAGCGTGTAGTACTTGCCGTTCTGCCTGAGCGCAGGCGCGCTGTACTGACCGTTCCCCCCGCCTGACATCAGGATAGAGTCTTCGGAGTAGTCGATCGAGACGATCCGTCCGTCGCTCGACGGGAAGTACGACCAGTTCCGCTTGATCGAGAACACGGCCACCTGTCCCCCGCCGTTGGCGGTGATGCTGATCGAGCGATAGTCGCCGCCCACCTGGCCGAGATACGTCAGGTGCCCCGCGCTACCAGTTCCCCCCCCGCCACTGATATCAACCACCTCGTCCCACTGGTTGTCATCGAAGGTCTGGTCGGTCGCCTGGGCGACAGATCCACCGCCGCCGCCACCGCCCCCCCCGCCGCCGCCGCCCGGGTCCGGGTTCGTCGGATTGGAATCGCAGTTCATTGCGACGACACACGCCAACAGCACGAGAGCGAAACAGAAATGTCGTTTCATATTGATCGCTTTCGGCCGGAGCGCTGCCCGGCATCAGGCGGGGGGATGGAGCTTGGGAGCTCGACAGGGCGCTGCCGTGATTATATCGTCCGAACCGCGTTGACTTGCCGTCTACGGCTGTGCTTGAGTGTGCGGGTTTCGATCATCGTGGATCATCTTGGTTATTCACTGATCTGCATTCCCCCGAGAAGCATCGACTGACTGTATGGACTCGCGATCCGGCCTCGACGGGATCTCGCCGGCGCGCATCGGCCATTACCGTGTCCTCCGCAAGCTCGGTGAAGGCGGTATGGGCGTCGTCTACGCAGCGGAGGACGATCGACTGGGCAGGCAGGTCGCTCTCAAAGTTCTCCGGGAGAGCTCGCCCGATCCCGACGCCAGGGCGCGGTTGGTACGCGAAGCGCGCATCGCCGCCGGTATTGCGCACCCGCTCATCTGCCAGGTGTTCGAGCTCGGAGAGTGGAACAACCAGCCGTTCATCGCGATGGAGCTCGTTGACGGCGAGCCGCTGGCGGCACGGCTGGCGCGCGGTGCGCTCGCGCCGGGCGAGGCACTGCCCATCGCGCTCTCCGTCGTGGACGCGCTCCGCGTGCTCCACGCCCGCGGAATCGTTCACCGCGATCTCAAGCCCTCGAATATCTTCGTGACGCAGGCCGGCGTGAAAGTGCTCGACTTCGGACTCGCCCGCCCCGTGGAGGCCTCCGCTGCCGACACGGCGACGGCCCTCACGCAGGCAGGCACGATCCTGGGCACGCCTCGATACTCCGCTCCCGAACAGTTGACGGGCCAGGCTGTGGACGCGCGCGCCGATCTGTTCTCGGCGGGGGTCGTGCTGTACGAGATGCTCGCCGGACGAGCGCCGTTCCAGGGCGCCAACATTGGCGCGCAGATCCATGCCGTGCTCTACGAGACCCCGCCGGTGCTGACGGGCTCGCCGGCGATCGCGGCGATCGATCGCGTGCTGCATCGGGCTCTCGCGAAGGATCCCGGGGAGCGGTACCAGACGGCCGATGCCTTCGGCGCCGATCTTCGGGCCGTGACGCCGCTCGTGGATTCGGGCGCGCGCGCGGAAGCCCGGCCGATCCTCCGCCTCGCCGTCCTCCCGTTCCGGCTGTTGAAGCCGGATCCCGAGACGGACTATCTCGGGTTGAGTCTCGCCGACGCGCTCGCGAGCTCGCTGCTCGGTCTCGAGTCGCTGGTGGTCCGCTCCAGCCTCAAGTCGGCACGGTACGCGAACACGATTCCCGACCTGAACGCGCTGGCGGCCGACCTCGCGGTGGACGTCGTGCTCACGGGATCCATGCTCCGCGTCCAGGACCGCATGCGCGTCAGCGCCGAGCTCGTGTCGGTTCCGGCGGGCGACGTGTGGTGGTCCCAGACGACGCACGTCGCGGTGGATTCGGTGCTCGACCTGCACGACGATCTCGCCCGGCGGGTTGTGGCATCGCTGCCGCTGACGGCCAGGGACCACGCAAAGCCTCACGCCAAGGCCGCGAGCGCGAAGGCGTTCGATCTCTACCTGCGCGGCATGCAGCTGCGGAGCGAATCGAGCGGCTGGCGCCAGGCGCACTCGTTTTTCGAGCAGTGCCTGACGCTCGACCCCTCGTTCGCGCCCGCCTGGGCCGAGCGCGGGCGCCTCGAGCGGCTGATCGCGAAGTACGAGGAGCCGGCGAAGTACAGGGAGGCGGAATCGACGCTCCTGCACGCGCTCGAGCTCGACCCCGACGAAGGGGCAGCGCAGTACTACTACGCGCAGCTCGAGATCGACGTGGGCCGCCTCGATCACGCGCTGGCGCGGCTCCTCGAGCGCGTCCGCCAGCGTCGCGCCGAACCCCACGTCTACGCCGCGCTGGTCCACGCCTGCCGGTACGCCGGCCTTCTCGAGGAGTCAGTGGCGGCTCACCGGCAGGCACGACGGCTCGATCCGACCGTCTCGACGAGCGTGCATCACACGTTCTACATGCAGGGCGACTACGCCCGGGCCCTCGATGAGGTTCACCACAGCAACGACCCTATCGAGGTGCGCGTCCTGTGGGCGATGGGCCGCGAGGCGGAAGCGCTGCAGGTGGCGCGCCGGGAGGAGTCACGCTTTGCGGCCTCGCCGATGCTGCTCGCGTTCTCCAGGGGACACCGCGCGGCCATCGAGGGCCGGAATGACGACGTCCTGTCGGCGTTGCAGGCGTTCGAGACAATCGGACATACCGACGGCGAGGCGTCCTTCTATGTGGCCGGATCGTATGCGAAGGCCGGGCACCTCGACATGGCCCATGCGCTGCTGACGCGTGCGGTCGACGTCGGCTTCCTGTGCCTCCCGGCATTCGAGCGCGATATCTACCTTGCGCCCCTCAGGGGGACCGGCGCCTGGCGATCGTTGGTGGAACGTCTTACGGCCAGGCACCAGCGTGTCGTCGACGAGTTCGTCCGTGCAGGTGGGCGGGCGCTGCTCGGCCAGTAGGAGGCTGCTGCGATCCCGTCCTGTTAACCGTTTGAATCGCGCCGCGTAGTATCTGGCATGCGTAACCTCAGCGGACCGCGATGGGCTGCCACGGTCGCGCTGCCCGCCGTCGCGATACCGATCCTCGCGGCGCAACAAACGGCATCGTCGCCTTTGACGACCGTTTCCATTCGACGCAACGTGTCGGATTCGCCGAACGCGAACATGCAGGTCAGGCCTGGCGGCCGCCTCTTTGCCACAAACGTCACGCTGCGCAACATGCTTCGCAATATCGAGAGGCTTCAGGAGTCTCAGCTCGAGGGCGGGCCCGACTGGGTCGCCACCGACCGCTGGGACATTGCCGCCGTTGCCGATACCGAGGTCTCCGACGTGCAGGCGGCGGCCTTGCTCAAAGCGCTGCTCATCGAGCGATTCAAGCTGAAGACGCATACCGAGACTCGCGACAGGCCGATCTACTCGCTGGTCGTCGCACGCGCCGATCAGGCGCTTGGTCCGGAGCTTCGGCGTAGTACGGTGGACTGCCCGACCTCACAGGGGCTGTGCGGTGACAGCTCGGGACCAGGGACGATGCGGGTCGTCGGGCGCCCGATTCTCTACACCCTGAGGCTGTTCGAGCGGGCCAGCGGACGAACGGTCATCGATCGTACGGGCCTGACAGGCGCGTACGACTTCACCCTGCGCTGGCGTCCGTTCGATGCGCCGGATGTCAACCCGGATCTGCCGTCGCTCTTCACCGCTGTGGAGGAGCAACTCGGTCTGCGCCTCCAGCCGGACCGCGCACCATTAGATGTGGTGGTGATCGATTCCGCCCAGCGGCCAGTCGAAGACTGATTCGGAAGGACAGGCGTTGACGGTCGCGCGCTCCTGGGCGCGTGGCCGCCAGGCCCTTGCAGTTCCCTAGCTCGAATGATCGTGGATGATCCGCCAGCCGGCGCCGGCCTTCTCCCCCGTCAGGCTGAACCAGCCGCTCCTCTCCGCTTCGCCGCCACCCGAGAGCACGAAGTGCCCGGTGGATAACGCATGCCGGTCCCCGAGCGGCCGGACGTCGATGCGATCGAACGAAAGCGTCTGCTTCGGCTTGCCGTCGCGCCAGAAGGACCGCGCCAGCGATTCGCCCACGCGCTCGCGGCCCTGAATCGGACCGTTGGCGCCCATGAAGGTGGCGTTGTCGGTGTAGAGGCCGATGTGGCCCGGCAGGTCAGCCTTGTTCCACGCATCCGCGCTCGCCATGAGCGCGG